>NZ_JBSVWF010000079.1:0-23522 GCF_054071635.1 Pseudomonas sp. SDO52101_S400
GTGGGGTTTCCCCATGTGAGAGTAGGTCATCGTCAAGATTAAATTCCGAAACCCCTGTCTGCTGACGCAGACAGGGGTTTTGTCGTTTAAGAGCCTAAAAAGTCCGATCTTCAAACCGTTCTGCGTGCCTTACTACTTCGACGGGCCTGCCATTTGCGCCACCAGATGTAGACGCCAGTCCCTGCCAACCCCGCAATCAGAACACCCAATACCGCGATCATCACTTGCCCGGTAAAGCCTATGATCCGTCCTCCATGTATCGGTAGCTGCAACCGATAAAACCGCTCTCCCAACGTCCCTTCTCCTGCGATCTCCTGTCCGAGTAATCGCCCGTCCGTACCGTGGAAGAACAACCAGGATTTACCATGGGCCTCGGTGTCATGCTGTCCAAACCCCGCACCGTAGAAGTTGTACTCAAAGCTGTAATACAACTCACCGATTGCCGCTGTCAGCCCCAATCTTTTTCCCTCCTGCTGAGCCTTTTCGTATGCCTGTTGATAACTCAATCGAGTGATCCCCAGCTCTTCGGCAGGCATTCGGCCTCGAGCCTCATACACGCTCGGCTCAATCGGAGAAAAAAGCGACACCACCGGTTTGAAGACTTGGCTCGGCAGATTCATGGCCACGCTGCTGACGGCTATCGGCAGCAATAACAACCACAGCCACAAGCCTCCCGCGCGATGCAGATCGAAGTTGAGCCGATAGACATGCCCACCCTTGATCTTCCAGGCGCTCGACCACTTCTTCCAGAACGGCTTACCCCGTGGCAACGTCAACCAGAAGGCGATAAAGCAATCGATCACCCAGGCAATGGCCACCAACCCCATCAACAGCAAACCCCAGTTTCCGGGCAGCGTCAGGTTGTAGTGAAACTCGAGAATGAACGGAACGAAGTTCTCACGCTGGAAGCAGCACTCACCCCAATAACGCTGGCCTTTTTGCTCGCCACTGACCGGGTCGAGGTAGAACACCTGATTACGCTCATTAAACGGTTTGCCCGTCGCCGGATCATTACGTGGAACCGCCGCCAGCAAGGCTGTGTGGCCTGCCTCATTCGGGTACTCCATGTACCAGACCTGCAACTTCGGATGTACAGATTGCACCGCATCGACCAGTTCACCCGGCGACAGACGCTGCCCCTCGGCCGAAGCCACATAAAACCCCGGGTTCAGCCACTCATCCAACTCATGGTTGAACGCCAGAATGCTCCCCGTGATCCCCGCCAACAGCAGAAAAACCGCCGTAGCCAACCCGATATACCGGTGCAGTAAAACCAGAAACGAACGCATGAAATTTTCCCCACGAATACGACAAAGCCAGTCCCTGAACATCAGGGACTGGCTTTTTTATGCACAGTACAAAGGCTTAGAACTGGTAGCTGACCGTGGCCGCGACGTTGCGCTCCTCGCCCATGTAGCAGAAGTTCAGACTGGCGCAGGAGGCCACGTAGGATTCGTTGGTCAGGTTGTTCGCATTCAGGCGTACGTCCACTCCCTTCAAGCCAACCTTGCCCAGGTCATAACCGATCGACGCGTCGAACAACGTGTAGGCCGGCACCTTCATGGTGTTCTCTGCATCCGCCCAGCTATAGCCGACGTAACGCACACCACCACCCACTCGCACGCCATCAAGTGCCGCACTGTCGAACTTGTAGTCCGCCCACAGCGACGCCATGTGTCGCGGCGCCTGCGTCGGAGAGTTGCCTTTGTTCTCGATGACGTCCGTCGGAGTGCTCAGGGTGCTGATCATCGACTTCGAGTACTCGATGTCGGTAAAGGTGTAGCTGCCAAGGACTTTCAGGTTATCGGTGAACTGCATGTGCGCCTCCAGCTCCAGACCCTGGGAACGGACAGCGCCTACAGCACGGTAGAAGTTTTCCTGCGGCAGTTTGGTTGCGAGGTTTTCCTGATCGATACGGAACAGCGAGGCCGTGAACAGATTGTCGGTGCCGGGTGGCTGGTACTTCAGACCCGCTTCCCACTGCGTGCCATCCGTTGGCGCCAGTGGATTACCGGCGCTGTCGGCATAGGAGTTCGGGTTGAATGACTCGGAATAGCTGATGTACGGCGCCAGGCCGTTATCGAACAGATACAGCGCGCCGACACGGCCAGTCATTTTGGTGCGCTTGTCGCTGATCTCGGTGCCGACCGGACGGCTCGCCTCCGCAATCCGGTTTTCTTCGGACGTCTCCACCCAGTCCTGGCGCAACCCCAGAGAGAAGCGCCATTTATCCATTTCAATCAGGTCTTGCAGGTAAATCCCGGTCTGCTCCAGGCGCCGCAGATAACTGGTCTCACCGTACATATCGATAGCGGCATTGCCGTACACCGGATTGAACGCATTGATAGAAGCCAGACCACCGCTGGTCCAGTCGACCACGGTTTTGCGCCGCTGATAATCCGCCCCCATCAGCACTGTATGTTTGGTCGCGCCGGTGAAGAATTCGGCCTGGAGCATATTGTCGACGATGAACGCGTGCAGTCGTTCGTCACCGCCGGTGTAGTAGCGATTCAGTTCATTGCTGGTCGGCGACGTCCAGCCATAGGCGTACACCTGATCCATGTTCACTTTGGAATCGAGGTAACGGAAGTTTTGCCGCGCGGTGAAGACGTCGTTGAAGCGATGTTCGAACTGATAGCCGAACGACTGCTGATCGCGGGAGTAACCATCGACTCCCGGTTCGCCTTCGAAGAAGTGCGGTGAGATCCGGTTGCCGTTGCGTTGATGAATCGTGCCGTCGGCCGGCACGCCACCGTGATAGCCGCCATCCGGGTCATGTTGCAGATACGCCTGCAGGGTCAGCGATGTGTCTTCGTTGAAGTCGATGCTGACGGTGGGAGCAAGCGCGAAGCGCTTTTCCTTGTTGTGGTCGAATTGTGTGTCGGACTGATCCGTCAATCCGATCAGACGATAGGCGATGCGCTTGTCGTCATCGACCGGTCCGCTGAAGTCAAAACCGACACCGCGCTGGCCCTGAGTGCCAACGGTGGCCTGGACCTGGTGATAGGCCTCGTACAGCGGTTTCTTGCTGGTCAGCGCCACCAGACCGCCCGGTGAACTACGGCCGTACAGCACCGACGACGGGCCCTTCAGAATATCGACACGCTCGAGGAAATACGGATCGACCTGCATGGTGCTGTAGGTGCCGCTGTCGCCCATGGACTTGAGGCCGTCGAGGTAGATGTTATCCACCGAGCCATCGTTGAAGCCGCGCATCGCCACGTAGTCGTAACGGTGCGTGGCGCCATAGGGGTTGGTCAGCACACCGGGGGTGTAGCGCATGGCCTGGGACACGGTTTGCGAGCCTTGGTCGTTCATTTGCTCGCGAGTGACCACGGACACACTTTGCGAGGTTTCCAGCAAGGCTGTACTGGTTTTGGTGGCGATCTGACTGTGCGTCGCGTTGTAGCCGTCCATGCTGCCCAGTGCGTTGCCGAGGGCGAAGCCTTTGATGTCGGTGGTCGGCAGGGCCAGCGCTTCGGTTTCTGCGACGGAGCGCAACACGTAGCTGTTGCCGTCCTGGCTGAATGCCTCCAGACCCGAGCCGCCGAGCAAATGACTCAACGCCTGATCGGTCGAGTATTCGCCCTGCACGCCGGGTGATTGCCGGCCCTGAGTTTGCTGCGGGGTCATCGACAATGTGATGCCGGCCTGGCGTGCAAACTGATTCAGCGCTTCGCCCAATGGCCCGGCAGCGATGTTATAGCGGTGGCTGCTGACCTCACTGGCGCTGGCTGCGACACTCAGGTTCGGCAGCAGGCCGACGCCCAGTGCCGTGGAGAGCAACGCGGCCCGAACGGCGTGGTGCAGAAGGCCCGATTCGGCAGTGAAATTCAGAGGGTTCTTACAGGTAACGCGCGCAGTCATTGTAGGTTTCCGTGGGAAGTCGCGAAGGCTGATTTGAAGTGCTTACTGACTAAGCCGGCCTTGCCGCGAAAACCCGCCAAAAAAATTTCAGACTGCTCGTTCCAGCGTTACCCACCAGCGTGTGCGGTAGCGCAATTGCACCGGCAGGGTCTGCGGCAGGATCGCCAGCAATTTGTCGGTGTCATCGAGACGGAATACGCCGGACAAACGCAGATCCGCCACTTGTGGAGCGCAGCTCAGGAAGCCCTGACGATAGCGGCCAACCTCATTGAGGAAATCGCCCAGGCGCATGTTGCGCGTCACGATGAGCCCGTCGATCCAGGCGCCGGCATCCATGTCCAGCGGTGGAGCGGGACGCACCTGATATTGGTCGATCAAGTAGCTCTGACCGGCGAGCACCTCGGTGGAAGTTCCATCGCTCGCCCGTGGCGAATGAATCGCGACCCGGCCACTGGTGACGCTCAGGCGCGTGCAATCGCCTTCCTGACGCAGGATGAACCGTGCGTCGAACGGCTCGTAGGTGCCATCGCGACTTTGCACCCGCAGTGGTCGATCAATCGACGAGCCTTCATCGGCGCCGCCACAGGTTACGATGATTTCGCCCCGGGTCAGTTTGATCAGCCGCTGTTGCGCTGTGTAATCAAGGTCCACGGCGCTGGCCGTGTTCAATTCGATCCGCGTGCCGTCGGGCAACTGGAATCCGCGGCGCTCCCCGGTAGCGGTGGCGTAATCGGCGCTCCACTGCTGCCAGGCAGACGTGTCTTTGGCCATCCACGCGGCGGAGCCCATCAACAATGCGCCGGACAGCAGCTTCAACGCCTGACGGCGACCCAGGCCCTGCGCACTGTTCTCCAGCGTATTGAACGCCACTTGCGCACCCGGCACGGCGCGCAGATTTTGGGTCAATTCACTTTGCAATGATTGAACCCGTTGCCAGGCCAGTTCGTGATCGTGGTGTTCCGCGCGCCACTGTTCGCACTGACGGTTCAGGCGCGGGTTGCCGTGGTTATTACGCAGGCGCAGCAGCCAGTGGATCGCTTGTTTGACCACTTTCTGCTGTGGCTCGGCGCGTCGGGCGAGTGACACGTTATCCACCGGCATCAGCTTTCGTACCGCAACACGTAGCAGTGATACAGCGCATCGGCGACGTAGCGCTCCACCGAGCGCAAGGACAGGCCCATCTGCTCGGCGATCTGCTTGTGCGTCAAACCTTCGCACTGAGCCAGCAGAAACGCCTGACGAACTTTGGGCTTCAGTCCTTCAAGCATGCGGGCAACGCTTTCCAGCAGCTCGATCACCAGTGCGCGAGCTTCGGCGCTGGGTGTCTCGGCTTCGGGCAAGTGCGCGATGCTTTCCAGATACGCACGTTCGATTTCTTCGCGTCGCCATTGGTCTATGACCAGGCCGCGAGCGATGGTGCGCAAAAACGCGCGGGGCGCCTTGAGTTCGAGACGTTCGGTGCGCTGCAGCAGGCGCACGAAGGTGTCCTGGGCCAGATCTGCCGCATCGGCGGCATTGCCCAGCCGCGCGCGCAACCAGCCGTTGAGCCAGCCGTGATGACGACTGTAAAGCGCCTGTACTGCAAACTCAGGTGATGACATGAACGCGACAGCCCGAACGTCACAAATGATAATTAGTCGCATTGTCATCAAGGGTTACAGAATTTGCAACCGGCGCTGCAAAACAGTCAGCAAAAAATGAGAGGCGAACGCTCTGACACGCCGTTCGGCGGGAATCTGGCAGAAATGCCGTCCATTTCCTACAAAGCGCTAAGTTTTCTCCGAAACGTGCCGACAGACTGGTGAGACATGCGTGCACCAAAGTAGAGCAGCCGTTAGAACGTTGCCTGCGCTGTACATGGAATGTTGCATCCGGAACGCATCCCCACTTTTGGCATAAGAAGTCCCATGAAATGAATCTCAAGTTCAGCCATAAAATCCTGTTGGCCGCCTCGGGCGTTGTGGTCCTGGCGTTCGCGCTGTTCACTTTGTACAACGACTATCTGCAGCGAAACACCATTCGCCAGAACCTCCAGTCCTCCGTTCAGCAGGCCGGCGACCTGACCGCCAGCAGTGTGCAGAACTGGATGAGCGGGAGGATCCTGGTGCTGGAAAACCTCGCGCAGAACGTCGCTCATCAGGGCAAGAACGCCGATTTCCCGGGACTGGTCGATCAACCGGCCTTTACCTCGAACTTCCAGTTCACCTATGTCGGCCAGGCCAACGGTGTGTTCACCCAGCGCCCTGACGCGAAGATGCCGGATGGTTACGATCCGCGTCAGCGCCCTTGGTACAAGCAGGCTGTGGCCGCTGATCAGACCATGCTGACCCCGCCATACATGGCCGCCGTCGGCGGTCTGGTGGTGACTATCGCCATGCCGGTGAAAAAGAACGGTGAGCTGCTCGGTGTAGTGGGCGGTGACCTGAGCCTGGAAACCCTGGTGAAGATCATCAACTCGGTGGACTTCGGCGGCCTGGGCCACGCATTCCTGGTCAGCGGCGACGGTCAGGTGATCGTCAGCCCGGACAAAGACCAGGTGATGAAGAACCTCAAAGACATCTACCCGAACACCGATGTGCGCATTCAGAAGGGCAACCAGAACGTGGTGCTCAACGGCCAGGAGCGCATCCTGTCGTTCACTCCGGTCACCGGTCTGCCGAATGCCGAGTGGTACATCGGTCTGTCGATCGATCGCGACAAGGCCTACGCCGCACTCAGCCAGTTCCGTACTTCGGCACTGATCGCGATGTTCGTCGCAGTGGGCGCGATTGCAGTCTTCCTGAGCCTGCTGATCACCGTGCTGATGCGTCCGCTGATCACTATGGGCCGCGCGATGCAGGACATCGCCCAGGGCGAAGGTGACCTGACCCGTCGTCTGGTGGTGGAAAGCAAGGACGAGTTCGGCGAGCTGGGCAGTTCCTTCAACCAGTTCGTGGAGCGGATTCACGCGTCCATTTCCGAAGTGTCTTCCGCGACCCGTCACGTACACGACCTGTCGCAACGGGTGATGGCATCGTCCAACGCCTCGATCATCGGTTCCGACGAGCAAAGCGCACGCACCAACAGCGTGGCGGCTGCGATCAACCAGTTGGGTGCTGCCACCCAGGAAATCGCCCGCAACGCGGCCGATGCTTCGCAACACGCCAGCGGCGCGAGCGAGCAGGCCGATGACGGTCGTCAGGTGGTTGAGCAGACGATTCAGGCCATGACCGAGCTGTCGCAGAAGATCAGCCTGTCGTGCACCCAGATCGAAACCCTGAATGCGAGCACCGACAACATCGGCCACATTCTCGATGTGATCAAAGGCATCTCCCAGCAGACCAACCTGCTGGCGCTCAACGCGGCCATCGAAGCGGCCCGTGCCGGTGAAGCCGGACGCGGTTTTGCGGTGGTGGCGGACGAGGTGCGCAACCTCGCTCACCGCACCCAGGAATCGGCGGAAGAGATCCACAAGATGATCACCTCGCTGCAGGTCGGCTCCCGTGAAGCGGTGACCACCATGAACGCCAGTCAGGCGTCCAGCGAAGAGAGCGTTGAGGTGGCGAACCAGGCCGGTCTGCGTCTGGTCAGCGTGACCCAGCGCATCGGTGAAATCGACGGCATGAACCAGTCGGTGGCAGCCGCTACCGAGGAGCAGACCGCCGTGGTGGAAACCCTCAACGTCGACGTCAACCAGATCAACCTGCTGAACCAGCAGAGCGTGGCCAACCTCAATGAAACATTGAAGGATTGCGATGCGTTGTCGCAGCAGGCCAACCGTTTGAAGCAATTGGTCGACAGCTTCAAGATCTGATCGGTTGCAGAAAAAACAGCCCGCTGCGGAGTGATCCGCAGCGGGCTTTTTCATGCCTTACACAAACAGCTTCAGCACATTGCCCATCGCATCATCGGCAAATCCCTGCACGAAATCCTTGAACCCCGGCAGCGCCTCTGGCCCACCGCTGGCCGGCTCGGCAATGATCGTCCAGGTCGCCCGCGACTTGCCCGCGCCCAGCGACTCCACATTCATCGCCGCCCACAGATTGGCCACGCCCAGGGTGTTGTAGATGGTGGTCCAGGTCATGCTCAGCGCCTGGTCGTCCCGGGAGTTGAGTTGCTCGACCACGACGTTGCCATCCTTGAAGAACTTTTTGCGCAGCGACGACACGCCTTCGCCGGTCATCTCGATGTGCGACAGCGCCGGAATGAAACGGTCGAAACCGTCGAATTGGCCGACCACCGCCCATACTTGTCTGGCGTCCACCGGCACTTCCACCGAAGACACGACGTGGCAGCCGTGAGGGTTCTTGATCAGGGTGTCGGGTTGAAGATTGCTCATGGTGTTGCTCCTTGGTGGTTGAGTCAGATGAAGTTGATTTCTTTCAGGTAATCGCAGCCGCGACGCAGCAGCGCCGGGGATTTTTCCGGGTAGTGCGCGCCCATCTGCTGCACGCCGGCCTGGGCGTTGGCGTGGCCGATCAGGGAGATGTCGCCGATGTCTTCCTCGAAGCCGTTGAGGTAGAAACCGAGTACGCCGAACAGCGCGTTGTCGGCATCGACCCGACCCAGTTGCTGCTGCCAATCGGCGACGCTGACCAGCGAAAACTCGCTGCCGGTTTCACGGAATGACGCGACGTAGGCATCCCAGCTCAGGGGCTCCGGGTTGTGCAGGTTGAATACCGCCCGCTCGGGCGAGTAGCGGCTGGCGTGGAAGGCGATGAAACGGGCGAGAAAATCCACCGGCATCAGGTCGAAATTCAGCGCGAAGGCCGGCACTTGCCCGAGCTGGATAGAACCCTTGAGCATCAGCATCAAACGGTTCTTGTGCGGCTGGCAGACGCCACTGAGGCTGTTGAAACTGATGTTGCCGGGCCGATACAGATTGACCCGCACCCCGCGTTCCCGTGCCCGTTCGAGGATGCGTTCACCGACCCATTTCGACAGGTTGTAACCGTTGCGGATGTAGATCGGTGGCGTCGGTGCGGCGGGCAATTCCAGTACCCGACCTTCGTCATCGACGGTACTGGATGCCGACAGCGTCGAGACGAAATTGAACACCTTCTTGCTGCGCCCTTCGCACAGCCGAAGCAGTTCGAAAATCGGCTCGACGTTGTCCGTCGCCAGCGACTCGTAGTCGAGTACGTGATTGACGTTGGCGGCGTTGTGCACCAAGGCGCCGAACTCGCGATCCAGTCGCTCGAAATCGCTATCGGCCAGGCCCAGTTGCGGCCGGGTGATGTCGGCCGAATAGACCCGCACCCGACTCAGGTCGAGATGCTCCAGCCGGTTCTCCCGCAACGATTGGGCAAAGCGCTGCGCCGCCGTTTGCCCACCGCCGTCGCGAACCAGGCACGCCACTTCACTGGCGCCCCACCCCAGCAACGCCTCGACGATGTGCACGCCGACAAAACTGTTGGCGCCTGTGACGATCACCTTGTGCACATCGCCCATGCGGCTGATCGGCAACGGCTCGATGTCCAGCGGTCGTTCGGCGTCAGCCATCGCCTGGGCGCTGAGCACCGCGCTGTCATCGGTGCCGCGCACCAGCGTGGCGAGCTTGGCGATGGTCGGCAGTTCGATGAAGCGGTTGATCGAGATACTGCGACCGAATTCCTCCCGCAGACGCAGGAGCATGCGTGACAGCAGAATCGAGTGACCGCCGAGATTGAAGAAGCTTTCATCGGTGGAAATATCGCTGGTTGGCAGCTCCAGCAACTCGCCCCAGATCTCCAGCAGCAGTGCTTCGTCGGCGTTGGCCGGCAGGCATTTGGGTCCGCTGTCCTGCACGCTGACCGGTAGCTCCAGCAACGCCTTGCGGTCGACTTTGCCGTTGGCGGCGAACGGCATGTTCGGCAGTTCCGTCCACGCCACCGGTTGCATGTAATCGGGCAAAAACTGCTGGGCGTGTGCCTTCAGCGCATCTCGGGCGGCATCCGATTGCGGCTGGGCGAGGAACGCCAGAATCCGCCGCTGGCTGTCGATCACCACGGCGATCTGCCGATACAGCTGACTCTCGCGCAGGCAGCGTTCGATCTCTTCCGGCTCGACCCGGAAGCCACGGATCTTCACCTGATTGTCGCGACGTCCGCACAGCTCGATGCCGTCTTCGCCCCACTTGGCCATGTCGCCGCTGCGGTAGGCGCGCAGACGCTGACCGTCCGGCAACTCCAGATCCAGATAGCGCTCGGCGGTCTGCTGTGGATTGTTCAGGTAACCCAGGCACACGCCGGGGCCGACGATGAACAGCTCGCCCACGGTTTGCTCCGGCACCGGCTGCAGATCGTCATCGAGAATCAGCACCTGACTGTTGGCAATCGGCCCGCCGAGGGTGCGATTGCTGTCGCCCGGTTGCAGTTGCCGCGCGGTGATCAACACCGTGGCTTCGGTGGGGCCGTAGAGGTTGTGCAGCTTGCCCTGACGCGTCAGTTGCTCGATCACGAACGGCTCGCAGACATCGCCGCCGGTCATGATCTGCCCGACGCTTTGCAGTTGCTCCAGCGGCAGGATGCTCAACAGCGCCGGCGGCAGAAAGGCGTGGGTCAGTTGCCGCCGGCGGATCAGCGCCACCAGTTGCAGCGGATCACGGCGCTGGTTGTCATCAGGCACCACCAGTTCCGCGCCTTCGAGCAAGGTCGGGAAGATGTCGATCAGCGACGAGTCAAAACTCAGCGACGAGAACTGCAACACCCGGCTCTCTGCTTTCAACTGCACGTAATCGGCGTACCACGCGGTGAAGTGCGCAAGGTTCGCCTGACTCAGCAGCACACCCTTCGGATGCCCGGTGGTGCCCGAGGTGTAGAGCGCCATGCACGGCGCATCGAGCTCGAGCCGGTGACGCATCAACGGTTGCGACAGATCGACGTCAGCGCTGTCGATACGGCTGACATCCAGCCCCGACATCGAGCCGCTCAGCGGATGTTCGCCGTCGTGCAGCAACAACACCGCCCCGGCATTTTCCAGAATGTACTGCTGGCGCTGAAGCGGATGGCTCGGTTCCAGCGGCAAGTACACCGCGCCGCTGCCGAGAATCGCCAGAATCGAAGCAAACAGCGCATCGCATTTCGGCAGGCAAATCCCCACCACCCACGGTTGCGGTTGTGTCTCCAGTATTGCCAGCAACCGCTGCTGGATTGCACGGCTGTGATCATGCAACTGGCGATAGCTGATCGACTGTTCGGCGAGGTGCAGCGCCGGGCGCCCGGCATGTTTGATCAGACTCTGTTGCAGCCGCTCGATCACCGGGATCCGGGCCTGTTGCAACAAGGCCGGATTGGCCGTGGCATTGAAACGATGGACGTAGGCCAGGCTGTCGAGAAACAGCAGGTTTTCCACCTGCTCGAAGTCCGGAGTACGGGCTGTCTCTGCGTGCTGGAAATACTCGGCATCGCGGGAAAAGCGGCTGACCAGCAGCGCCACTTCGTCCACCACCTGCGCGAGTGTTCGCTGGCGCAAGGCTTGACCGTTGCCGGACGGTTCGTCGGCGATGGGCACACGGCTCAACAGTGTCGTGTTGCAGAGACACAACAGATCAAGCACCGGCAATCCGCCGCCGCCCGTTGCACCAATACCCAGACGCAAAGTCAGGTGCGGTGTCGCGCCGTAATCCTGCGGCGCAACACTGCCGTCATCGATCACCAGATCCACCGACAGAGCAGTTTCCGCCAGCAATGAATGACCGTGTTGTTCGAGCTCCTGCGCCAGGTCGGTCAAGGCCTGGCTGCGGCCCATCAGCAAAATGTCGAGACGTCTCATGTCAGCCTCCTTGTCAAACCAGATAGTCGCGCAGGGCGTGCTGTACGCACGGTGTGTCGAGCAGTGAGCTGTTGTGGAAAAACCGCACGATGTTGCCCACCAGCGGGTGATGGCGATTGATCGGGAAGGCCAGCCCGGCCATCTCATCCTTCAGTGCGCGGCGGGTTGCATCGTTGACCGGCAGGGCGTCGATCAGGCGCAGGTCGAATGACTTCTGGATGTCGTTGGTCAGGTAGTGGCCGATGAACACCGGCAGGATCTGCGCGATGCACTCGCGATCTGCATCGCTTGCGGTGTGCCAGTAGATGCGCACCATCCGCGCCCAGAAGCTTGAGTGACGACCCTCGTCGAGCAAGTGGTCGGCCATCAGGCCCTTGATCGACGGCTTGACCGTGTCGTCCCGTGCAAATGCCGCGACATCGCCGGTCACAGTGTTTTCAGCGATTGCCACGCAGATCAATTCCACGGCGCTGCGCAGGTGTTCCGGGGCCAGTTCCACGGCGGCCGGAATTGCCCGGCTCAGTTCGATTTCGTTCGGCAACTCGATGGGCTCGATGCCGGTCATGGCCACGGTCTGCTGCATGAAATCCATCGCCACCAGTGCGTGGTAGTCCTCGTCCACGACAACGGTCATGGCGTCGTAGCGGCAGGCAAACGGGAACGCCACGGCGAAGCGGTTCTTGGCGATACTGCGGGCGGTCTTGTCGACGATTTCAGTCTCGAAAATCACCACGTCGTTGATGAACTTGTAAAGCGTCTGCACCAACGCAAAATCCCGTTGCTCAGGGCATTCGCGCAGGAACGTTTCACTGAGCACCAACGGTTGGCGACTGAGCGGATAGATCAGCCGCGCGTCGTCCTCCAGCACGCGGCGCGGCCGGGTGCGGATGGTGGCGCGGCTTTCCCAGGCGTCGGCGAAGGATTGGTAGTCGGCGGCGTTCATTCGGCCACCTCCGCCAGCGGCTCGCGCATGCTCAGGCGCAGGCCGTCCCACAGGGCGATGCGGCTTTCCACGGCGGCGACAGCGCTGGCGTAGACCTCGGCCTCACGTTGCGGATCGCCATCGACCAGGCGCTCCAGCAATTGTTGAGCGGCCGGGCCGTGGTCTTCGGAGTCGACTTCGATGTGTCGCTCCAGGTAGTAACGGAAGGTGGGCGCCTGTTCGACCCCAATGCCCCAGGCATCGAGCATGCGCTGGAACATGGTCGGGATCACGCTCTCGCGCCCATGCAGGAAGGCAGCGGCGACGCTATGTCCCGGTGCATGCAGCGCGGTGTGCAGGGTGTCGCGGACAAACTGCGCGGCGGCCGGGTCGACGTCGACACTTTGCAGCGCGACGTCATAGCTCACGCCTTCCTGTTGCAGCGCGACGAAACGCTCCACCGCCGAGGTGCTCGCACCGACTTCGCGCATCGCATCCAGGTACAACTCGAAGTGACTGTAATGCCCGTGTGACAACCGATCGTCCGACTCTTCGCCGAGCACGATTTCATTGATCAGCCGAGCGGCGTGCGGATCGCGCGGCGGCAGCCACGGCAGACGGGTGCACGTCAGTTCCTGTTGCAGTCGTTTGGTCAGCGACATGAAGTCCCATACGGCAAATACGTGGGACTCCATGAAGCGTCGCAACACTGACAGCGAATCGATTTCAGAGAAGATCGGATGAACGCTGAGTTCGGCTTTCTTTTGGGCGAGTTGTTCTTTAGTTGGCATGATGCGAGCCTCTGGCTTATAGGGATATAGGGACTGCTCAATCAATGGCTAACAACGTTGGATATAGTTTCCAGGCGAGCGATAGCCTCATTCGTTTCGATGAAAGTTAAAGCTTGATTGAAAGGCCCGGTACAACGGCACGCCGCTGAAGACGGCTGCGCGCCGGGCCGTACTGCTGGTTATCGCCGGTTTATCGGTTCGATACAAAACCCGGCGAAGAAAAACTAATACATCGCAAAACAACTTAACAAGTATATTTTCAATTAATTTAAGTTTGCAGTTTTTCAAGTATGAGTGAGGCTGATAAAACTTTTAAGTTGAGTTTTATTTGGGCGTAGTTGCTCCTTTCGGCGTTTAAAGGCCAAAATTGAATAACAAGAGTGAATGCCTCACTCAAAGCAACTTTCTAATGAAGTAATTGAAATGATCTGAGGGGATGAAGTTGGCCTGGTACGGCGGCGTATCTTCCTTTTCCCGTGACAAGGCTCCTTCCGTAGGTTCCTGGTGCGGGGACTGCTGCCGGGGCGGCGCGTCCCCGTTCTATAGTGGGTTGGCGATTCAAGGGTGCGCGTAAATCGGCGCCGCGGCTATCGTCGAAAATGACTTCCTTGCGGTGCAAATTCCGGGCTGTTCGAAGCAGGGGGGAGGTTAGAGCGCAGGCGCCGAAGTGCCACGGCAATTGCGCGTGACCGGCGTGGGGATTTGTAAGCGGGTTATTCGCCGGGTGAGCAGGGGCTCACCCGGGCGGGGACATTCAGCGTGCCGCCTGGCGGCCTTTGGCGGCGGAGCTCGCCAGGTAACGAGTAATTACCTCGACACCACGATTGAGGTGCTGCTCCAGTAGCGTCACCGCCTGCTGGGTGTCGCGCTCTTTAACCGCTTGCAGCAGCGCCCGGTGATCGTCCTGGGACAGTTTGCCCAGACCCATGGCCTCGAGGTTGAAACGCAGGAAGCGCTCTTCTTCATTCAAGCCGTCCTCGACCAGCCGCAGCAGTCGCCCATTTGGGGATTTGCAGTAAAGCGCCATGTGGAACAGACGGTTGAGCCGGCCGATTTCGGTGTAGTCGTGCTCGGTTTCCAGCTCTTCGATGTAGCCGGCGGCGCGATCGTGATCGGCAGGGGTCAGCAGCGGGATCGATTGGCGCAGTGCTTCGGATTCCAGAAGGATGCGCAACTCATAGGTTTCCGTCGCGTCACCCTGAATCAGCGGTGCCACCACGGCACCCTTGTGGGCAGTCACACTCAGCAGGCCTTGGGCTTCCAGCTGACGCAATGCTTCGCGCACCGGCATGCGGCTGACGCCGAACAGATCCGCGAGATCCTGCTGACGCACGGCGGTGCCGCACGGCAGGCGACCGTCGAGGATCGCCGAACGCAGGGTTTCTTCGATGACCGAGCGCGCCAGGTGCGCTGGAATCGGGCCTTCGACTTTGATGCTGTGGAGTGGCTTGGGCTTCTGGGTCACAACTGCACACCCTGTTGACGGCTGAATTTGGATCCAAAGGACACTAGTGATTGCTCTACAGGTTGTCAAACCGTGTAGAAGAACCCTGTCACATTTGAAGTTTAGCGCGCCAGCGATGATCTCAGGGTGCCATTGTTTTTTGCTGGGCTAACCTTCACCATCAAACGCCTTTCTTCCCTGTCCTGGATGCTTTGCATTGGCGGTACGTTTCGCGATCCCACGGATTGTGCGCTGGCTTGCCTGCGCGCTGCTGCTGGCCGGCGCCATGCTGGGCGGTCTGCATGCCGATTGGGATTTTTCCGCGATCAGCCGCAAGGCGACAGCGTTGTACGGCCCGCTGGGTGCCGGACAGCAACGGATCGATGCCTGGCAGAATCTGTTGGCCACGCAGAAGCAGGTCAGCGAAATGGAAAAGCTCAAAGTGGTGAACCTGTTTTTCAACAAACAGATGCGCTACGTCGAAGACATCGACCTGTGGGGTGAGGTCGATTATTGGGAAACGCCCATCGAAGCCTTGTGGAAAGGCGCCGGCGACTGCGAAGACTATGCGATCGCCAAGTATTTCAGCCTGCGCCACCTCGGTGTGGCCAGTGACAAGTTACGCATCACCTACGTCAAGGCCCTGCGACAGAACCGCGCGCACATGGTGTTGACCTACTATTCCAGCCCTGACTCCATGCCGCTGGTGCTCGACAGTCTGATCGACCCGATCAAGCCGGCGTCCGAGCGAACCGATTTGCTGCCGGTCTACTCTTTCAATGCCGAAGGTCTGTACCTGCCGGGAGCGAAGGGCAACAAGAAGGTCGGCGACACCAAACGTCTGTCACGCTGGCAGGATGTGTTGAAGAAAATGCAGGCCGAAGGATTCCCGGTCGAGACGACTAACTAGGAGCACGCGCTCAGATGTCCTTGTTCAAACAGCTGTTGATCGCTATCTGTCTGTTCCTTGTGGTCGCCTTCACCGGCAGCTTCATGGTCAGTCTGGAGAGCTCGCGCACCCAGTACGTCAACCAGTTGCGCTCCCACGCCCAGGACGCCGCCACAGCGCTGGCGTTGTCGCTGACGCCGAATATCGACGACCCGGCGATGGTCGAGTTGCTGGTCAGTTCGATTTTCGACAGCGGTTATTACTCGAGCATCCGCGTGGTCGACTTGAAGACCGACCAGACCATTGTCGAGCGCAACGGCATCCCGGCGGTCACCAACGTGCCGGACTGGTTCGTCAAACTGATCGGCCTGGAACCGGCCGGAGGCGATGCGCTGGTCAGCCGTGGCTGGGAACAGGCGGCGCGGGTCGAGGTGGTCAGCCACCCGATGTTCGCGTTGGCCAAACTCTGGCAGAGCGCCTTGGGCAGTCTTGGTTGGTTGTTGGTCTGCGGCGCGGTGAGTGCGGTGTTGGGCGCACTATTGCTGCGTCGGCAGTTGCGGCCATTGGACTACATGGTCAAGCAATCCCACGCCATCGCCCGGCGTGAGTTCCTCAGCCTGCCGGATCTGCCGCGCACGCCTGAGCTGCGTCGTGTGGTGCTGGCCATGAACCAGATGGTCGAGAAGCTCAAGGCGCTGTTCCAGGAGCAGGCCGAGCGCAGTGAAAAACTGCGTACCGAGTCCTATCAGGACAACCTCACCGGGCTGGCCAACCGGCGCTATTTCGAGATGCAACTGAACGCCCGGGTGAGCAACCCGGAGCAGGCCAGCTCAGGTTATCTGTTGTTGTTGCGGGTCAAGGACCTGGCCGGGCTGAACCAGCGCCTCGGCGGTCAGCGGACCGATGAATTGCTCAAGGCAGTTGGCGAGCAACTGTCCCGCGAGTGCGCCAAATACCCGGAAACCCAGAATCTCGTCACACGTATTCGCGGCGGTGAATTCGCCGTGCTGGCGCCGGGCCTGACGCGGGAAGAGGCGCTGCAACTGGCGCAGAGCCTCGACAGTGCCCTGAGCAGCCTGCACGCGACAGGCGCCACCGACGTGGCCGCCGTGGCCTCCATAGGCCTAGCGCCGTTCGCCCACGGCGATTCACCGCAAGCGGTGCTCAGCCTTGGCGATCAGGCACTGGCTCAGGCCGAAGGGCAGGGCGAACAGAATTGGGCCTGCCTCGACCAGAGCCTGGTGGCGGACGTCGGTGACGATCACCACGCCTGGCATCGCCTGCTCGATCAGGCCTTGAACCAGCGGCGTTTCGAGCTGTTCTTCCAGCCGGTGGTGGCGGCGCAGGACACGCAACTGGTGCTGCATTACAAAGTGCTGTCGCGCCTGCTCGATGAGCAAGGCCAGACCATTCCCGCCGGGCGCTTTCTGCCGTGGCTGGAGCGCTTTGGCTGGACTGCACGGCTGGACCGGCTGATGCTCGAGCGGGTGCTGGAACAGATGGCGGGGCATGAAGATTCCCTGGCGCTGAACCTGTCTTCGGCGACCCTGGCTGATCCGCAGGCGCTGAACAAGGTGTTCGAGATTTTGCGCTCGCATTCCAATCTGGGCTCACGCCTGACCCTGGAAATCGGCGAAGAGCAACTGCCGGAGCAAGCGGTGCTGGAGCAATTGACCCGGCGCCTGCGCGAACTCGGTTTCTCCCTGAGCCTGCAGCGCTTTGGCGGGCGCTTCAGCATGATCGGCAACCTGGCGCGGCTGGGTCTGGCGTACTTGAAGATTGATGGCAGCTACATCCGCGCGATCGATCAGGAGAGCGACAAACGTTTGTTCATCGAAGCGATCCAGCGTGCGGCGCACAGCATCGATCTGCCGTTGATTGCCGAGCGGGTGGAGACGCAAGGGGAGTTGTCGGTGATTCGCGAGATGGGCTTGTACGGGGTTCAGGGGCAGCTCTTTGGTGAGCCTGCGCCTTGGCGGTGAGTCATCGCGATCCCTGCCCTCACCCTAACCCTCTCCCCCGAGGGAGAGGGGACCGATTGGGGGATGCTCCAAATATTCGCCGACGTGAAAGACCTCTGCCGAATCCGTAATCGAAGGCTCACTGATGTCAGCGTATGAATCCATAATCGACTCGACTTTTCAGGTCGATGTATAACCCAAGACAGCGCGGTCAGCTCTCTCTCCCTCCGGGAGAGGGCTGGGGTGAGGGTTGGCTTTTGATCTGTAATTACAGGCAGATCAGATCAACCCAGTCTCTTCATCATCGATCAACTGACTCAACCCACCCAACGCTTCCCGCGCCTGAGTCCGGTCCATCAACTTGGCCTGGGCCGCCGGTGGCAGATCGGTGACGCGGATCACGCCTTTCTGGGTCAGGACCTGAATAAGGTCGTCGAGTACCCGAATCATCTCCAGGTCGCTCTGCTTGAGCTGCTTGAGGCTGTTTTCCACCGCAGCATTTGCGAACCACGCCTGGATTTCATGGTGGTCGGCCGGCAGCGTCTCCGTGGCCTCGGCCCAGGCCGCAGCTTCCACGCGAATTAACTGACCCTGCGCATCGCGTTGCACGTAAAACATTGAGCATCCCTCAGAAATGAACCCGCGTCATGCTGTCAGCAGCATAGCCAACTGCGCGCGAGTATGCGGTGCGCCGACGAAATCGTCACCGGTGTGATGGGCGCAAACGTGACGGCCGCCCCATTGGGGCGGCCGCTGTTCACGCATCAGCTGTTGTTGTGGTCGACCTTGATGGTCGGATCGCTGCCGGCAATCAGGTTGTGAATGTTGGCAGTGGACCAGTTGTTGCCTTCCAGTTTGATCGTCACGTCCGGTGTCGCGGCAGCCGCATCGGCGGAGTTGAACTTGCCCGCCGAGCTGACTTGCAGCGACGACACGCCATCGACCGTGGTGATCTTCAGGAAGTTGTCGATAGTGCTGCCGGTCTCGCCCTGCAGCAGATCGCGCAGGTCGATGCGGTCGCCCTCGTTGGCGTTGAAATCCTTGATCACATCGTTACCGGTGTCGCCTGCTTTCCAGACGAAGGTGTCGGCACCGGAACCACCGATCAGGATGTCGTTGCCCGGGCCGCCGATCAGCGTGTCGTTACCGGTGCCGCCCAGCAGGATGTCATTGCCCTTGCCGCCGTCGAGCAGGTCGTTGCCGCCCGAGCCGAACAGGATGTCATTGCCCGCGCCACCCAGCAGCGTGTCGTTGCCGTCGTGGGCACCGGACACATCGAACGCCTGATAGTGCTCGGTGATGTACTGGTGCACGTTGCTGGTGGTGACTTTGCTGACATCCACGCCGGTCTGCTGCGCGACGAACGCCTGCATTGCCTGATAACCCTCGCCGGCAATGCCGTTGAAGCTCACCAGATCGCCGAACAGGATGTCGTTGCCATCGCCGCCGCTGACAGTGTCGTTGCCCGGCATTGTCGCTTCGGTGTGACCGATGATCGAGTTGGCCAGGTCCTTCGGATCGATGTTGGTCTGCGGGTTGTGATCGCTGTCGTAAGGTTTCAGGTCGTTGAGGCTGACGCCGCTGTTGATGCCGATGGCCTCGACGTTCGACAGCCCGCTGAGCAACGCGAAGCCGCTGTTGGCGTTGTCGGTGGTGGCCGACGTGGTGCTGTTGCCGGTACCCGCCAGGCTCGACAGCTCATAGGTGCCGTCGCCCTGGGCGTGGATGGTGCCCAGGCTGCTCCAGTTCCAGTTGCCGTTCTTGTACGTCTGCAATACCACGGCGCCGGCAGTGTTGATGCTCAGGTAGTGAGTGCTGTCGATGTAGGTGCTGAAGCTGTCGCCCAGTTTGTAGTTGCTGGTCTTCACCACGTCATCGAGCTTCACGTTGCCGTACAGCGTCGGGTTGGTCTGCTCGCCGCTCTGGTAGTAGGTCGGCTGGCCGTCGGTAATGAAGTACGTGAGGTTCTTCGCCCCGGTGTTGGCTACCGCGTCCGCGCTCTGGAAGAAGTTGGCCGTGGCTTTGAACACGTCCTCGTAGTTGGTGCCGCCACCGGAGCTCATCGAGTCCAGCACGGCTTTGAGCAAGGTCAGCGCATTCGGGTCGTTGAGGTTTACCGATACTGATTTGTTGACCTGGGTATCGAAGTCCACCAGGAAGATGTTCACCGTGCCGGAGTTGCTGCCCAGGCTCTGCTTGAGGGTGTTGAACACCGACGTCAGCGAATCCTTGGCGGCGTTGATCGACGAGACGCTCATGCTGCCGGAGGTGTCGACCATGAACGCGATGTTGTAGTTGGTGCCCGGCACCACGGTCAGACCGCCAATGTCGGCGATCATGATGTCGTTGCCGTCGGTGCCGGTGAACGTGTCGTCAGCCGAGGTGGCGACCACCGCGTTGTAGACCGCTGGCACCACGGTGACCGGAATGGTCGCGGTGGTGCTGGCCGAGCCACCCACGAACTCGGTGGAGGTCGAGGTCACGGTCAGGTTGAACTGGCCGTTGTAGTAAGTCGGCGGAGTCACGGTCAGGGTGCCGAGGTTCCAGCCGGTGACGTTGGCGTCGCCGCTGGTGGCGGTCACGGTGAAGCTGTGGCCTGCGCCGTCGCTGAGGACCGAACCGACCGGTGCGCCGCTGATCTTGATGGTCAGGGTTTCCGAGCCGTCGGTGTCGGTCAGCGCGGTGCTGATCGACGACAGTTTCACGGTGGTACCTTCGGCGCCGGTGTTGAGTTTGTAGCCGTCGTAATAGCCTTCGCCGTTGGTGCCGTGCAGGTCGGACACGGTCACGCCGGAGTTCACCAGGTCGGTCACGCCGGTGTAGATCGGCACGCCGGCGCTGCTCAGGTCGATCGGTGTACCGCCGTTGACTGACAGGTTGACGTCATAGCTGCCCGGGCCGCTCTGGTTGTGGTGGTAGATCTCCAGGGTGTAGTAACCGCTGGTGGTCGGGGTGAACGAACCGTTGAGGTTGCCGCCCGCGCCCCACGTCGTGGCCGCCACGTTCTTGCCGCCGATGTTCACCAGCAGGCTGTCATCGCCAGTACCGGTGAAGGTGTAGGTCTTGCCGGCTTCGAGGTAGATCAGGCCCGATGTCTTCGACGCGGTGCCGGCGGTCACGCTGCCGTCGGACTGCACGTTGGTCACGGTGCCGCTGGTGTTCGGTTTGCCTGCGCCGTCGATCACGTTTTTCAGGGTGGTCGAATTCGCACCGCTGCCATCGGTGCCCAGGCCCGACAGACCGGTCCAGACGTCCTTGATCAGTCCGGTGGACTTCACGCTGTTGTCGGCCACCGACAGAGATGGCGCATCCGCCACTGGCGTGATGTCGATTTTCACAGTGCCGGTGTTGCCGAGCAGTTGACCGTCAGTTGGCTGGAACTTGATCTGCGCGTAGTCAGCCTGGTTGTTGCCCAGACCGCTGCCGCCGTAACCGTTCACACCCGATTCGTTGGCATCCGGCATGAAGCGCAGCTTGCCGGCGTCGATATCGGCCTTGCTGAAGGTCTGGTTGGTGGCGACGTCTTTCCAGGTCGAACCGTCCAGATACTGCAGTTTGCCTTCGCCCGGCAGCTGGGTGATTTTCACGCCCAGGCTCGAGGCCGGGCTGTCGACGTCGGTCACGCCGAAGGTCGACCAGCCGAGAATCAGCGGGGTGTCTTCGGTGCCGGTGACGTTGACCGGTGCGGCGACCGGCGCATCGTTGACGGCCACCACATTGACCGTGGTGGTGGCGACGTTGGAGTAGTTGCCGCCGTCGGTGACGGTCACGGTGATGATCCGTGGCACGGTGCTCGGGTCTTCACTGCTGTTGGTGAAGCTGATGTTCTTGATCGCCTGCATGTAGTCGGCGAGCGTCGCGTTGCCCGACAGCGTCAGCGTGATCGTGCCATTGGTGCTGTTGGCGTTAATGGTGATGCCGTTGACGCTGTTGCCCAGGTTCAGCGCATCGCCGTCCTGACGATTGGTCAGCACGACGGTGGCGCCGGTCAGCATGGTGCTGTCCGGGTCGGTGATCTTGATATCGGTGTCGGCAATCGACACACCTGCGCCCGGGGTGTTCTCGGTGAAGGTCACCTTGTAGTCGGCCCCGGTGGCGCCGCTGGAGTTGTTGGCGTCGAGGTCGATGACCGGTGGCGCATCGTTGTCGATGATCGAGGTGCTGACGCTGCCATTGGTGCTGCTGACGGCGAGGTTCTCGAAGTTGCCGCCGGTGGCCGAGTCGATCTTGACCACGAAGTTCTCGGTGCCTTCGGTGATCTTGTCGTCGATGGTCGCCACGTTGAAGGTCGCGGTGCTCGCACCGGCCGGGATCTTCACGGTGTACACGCCGGTGAAGTCCGAACCGTCGGCGGCGGTGCCGCTGTAGACGATTTTCAGGGTCACGTCGGTTTGTGCCGGGTGCGTCAGGCTGACGGTGTAGCTGGCGGTCTGGCCTTCGGTCACCGAGGTGCTGCCGGTGATGCTGACGGTGGTGGTGTCGATGGTATCGGTGACGCTGGTCACGGCTGGTGTATTGCTGGTCACCAGGTTCTCGAAGCTACCGCCGGTGGCATTGGTGATCGTGGCCTGCACGTTGCCGGCGTCTTTGTAGACGTCGTCCGCAGGGGCAGGAACGGTCACGGTGCCGGTGGTTTTGCCCGCATCGATGGTGATCACCGAGCCGTTGCTCAGGGTCACGGTCACTGGCGAACCCGCGGCGTTGGTCAGGGTTGCGGTGTAAGTGATCGAGCCACCCTCGGCCACGGTGCCGGTCGCGGTGAGCGTCAGGTTGGTGGTGTCGATGGTGTCGGTGACCGTGGTCGAAACCGGCGTTTTGTCGGCCACGAGGTTTTCGTAGTTGCCGCCAGAAACGTTGGTGATCGAGTTGGTCAGCGGCGCATGGCCGGTCAACGCGTCGTTCGGCGCGGTGGTGGTCACGGTGCCGGTGGTCTTGCCGATGTCGATGGTGATGGTCTGGCCGTTGGACAGGGTCACGGTCACCGGCGAGCCGGTCACTGGAGCGCCGACTGTGGCGGTGTAGACAACGTTGCCACCTTCGGCCGCCGAACCGGTGGCGGTCAGCTTCACGGTAGTGGTGTCGATGGTGTCGGTGACGCTGGTCACGGCCGGCGTGGTGCTGGTCACCAGGTTTTCGAAGCTGCCACCGGTGGCGGACTTGATCGTGGCCTGCACGTTGCCGGCGTCTTTGTAGACGTCATCTGCCGGTGCTGGAATGGTCACGGTGCCGGTGGTTTTGCCCGCATCGATGGTGATCACCGAGCCGTTGCTCAGGGTCACGGTCACTGGCGAGCCAGCGGCGTTGGTCAGGGTTGCGGTGTAGGTGATCGAGCCACCTTCGGCCACGGTGCCGGTCGCACTGAGCGTCAGGGTGGTGGTGTCGATGGTGTCGGTCACGGTGGTCGAAACCGGCGTTTTATCGGCCACGAGGTTTTCGTAGTTGCCGCCAGAAACGTTGGTGATCGAGTTGGTCAGCGGCGCATGGCCGGTCAACGCATCGTTCGGTGCGGTGGTGGTGACGGTGCCGGTGGTTTTGCCGACTTCGATGGTGATCGACTGACCGTTGGACAGGGTCACGGTCACCGGCGAGCCGGTCACTGGCGCACCGACGGTCGCGGTGTAGACAACGTTGCCACCCTCGGCTGCCGTCGTGGTCGCAGTCAGCTTCACGGTAGTTGTGTCGATGGTGTCAGTGACGCTGGTCACCGCTGGGGTAGTGCTGGTCACCAGGTTTTCGAAGTTGCCGCCCGTGGCATTGGTGATCGTTGCCTGGACAGTGCCGGCGTCCTTGTAGACGTCATCTGCCGGGGCTGGAACGGTCACAGTGCCGGTGGTTTTACCGGCCTCGATGGTGATCACGGCGCCGTTGCTCAAGGTCACGGTCACCGGAGTGCCCGCAGCGTTGGTCAGGGTCGCGG
>NZ_JBSVWF010000080.1:0-22568 GCF_054071635.1 Pseudomonas sp. SDO52101_S400
AACCGCCGACATTCTGCTTGTAAGGCAGACGCTCTCCCAGCTGAGCTAATCACCCTTCGCTTCGGTGTGGCGCGCATTCTACGGAGCGACCCAACCTCTGGCAAGCACTTTTTTAATTAATTTTCTCAGGCCTTCCAAAGGCTTAGAGAAGGGTTGGCCTATGACCCGGCGAAGACAATAATGCCCCCCTTTGTATAAAGGAGAGACTCACCCCATGTGGTTCAAGAACCTGCTTATCTATCGCCTGACCCAAGACCTGCCTGTCGATGCCGAGGCGCTGGAAACTGCACTGGCCACCAAACTGGCGCGTCCATGTGCAAGCCAGGAGTTGACCACCTACGGTTTCGTCGCGCCGTTCGGCAAGGGCGAAGATGCACCACTGGTGCACGTCAGCGGTGACTTCCTGCTGATCTCCGCCCGTAAGGAAGAACGCATTCTGCCGGGCAGCGTCGTGCGCGACGCGGTCAAGGAAAAGGTCGAAGAGATCGAAGCCGAGCAGATGCGCAAGGTCTATAAGAAGGAACGCGACCAGATCAAGGATGAAATCATCCAGGCGTTCCTGCCGCGCGCCTTTATTCGCCGTTCGTCGACCTTCGCCGCCATCGCGCCGAAGCAGGGCCTGATCCTGGTCAACTCGGCCAGCCCGAAACGCGCCGAAGACCTGCTTTCCACCCTGCGTGAAGTGATCGGCACCCTGCCGGTTCGTCCGCTGACCGTGAAAACCGCGCCGACTGCCGTGATGACCGAATGGGTTACCACCCAGCAAGCCGCCCCGGACTTCTTCGTCCTGGACGAATGCGAACTACGCGACACCCACGAAGATGGCGGCATCGTGCGTTGCAAGCGTCAGGACCTGACCAGCGAAGAAATCCAGCTGCACCTGAGCACTGGCAAAGTGGTGACTCAATTGTCGCTGGCCTGGCAGGACAAGTTGTCGTTCATGCTCGACGACAAAATGACCGTCAAGCGCCTGAAGTTCGAAGATCTGTTGCAGGATCAGGCGGAACAGGACGGCGGCGACGAAGCCCTCGGCCAACTGGACGCCAGCTTCACCCTGATGATGCTGACGTTCGGCGACTTCCTGCCGGCGCTGGTTGAAGCATTGGGCGGTGAAGAGACTCCACAGGGAATCTAAAGCCTGCGAGTCAAAAACTGTGGGAGCGAGACTGCTCGCGATAGGGCCATTGCACTCAACATTTTTTGTCGACTGTAACGCCGCCATCGCGAGCAGGCTCGCTCCCACACTCGTTTCTGCAGCTCTATCAATAATAAGGAACAGGCCATGCGCGCACTGGCTGCACTGAGTCGTTTTGTCGGCAACACCTTCGCTTACTGGGTTCTGATTTTCGCCGTGGTCGCGTTTCTGCAACCGGCCTGGTTCCTCGGTCTGAAAGGCGCAATCGTGCCGCTGCTCGGGCTGGTGATGTTCGGCATGGGCCTGACGCTCAAACTCGACGACTTCGCCGCCGTCGCCCGCCATCCATGGCGCGTGGCGCTGGGCGTGGTTGCGCATTTCGTGATCATGCCGGGGATGGCGTGGTTGCTTTGCCAGGTTTTTCACCTGCCGCCGGAAATCGCCGTCGGGGTGATTCTGGTCGGTTGCTGCCCGAGCGGCACTTCTTCGAACGTCATGACCTGGCTGGCCCGGGGCGACCTGGCGCTGTCGGTGGCCATCGCCGCCGTCACCACCCTCCTCGCCCCGCTGCTGACACCGGCGCTGATCTGGCTGTTGGCTTCGGCCTGGTTGCCGGTTTCGTTCATGGAGTTGTTCTGGTCGATCCTGCAAGTGGTGCTGCTGCCAATCATCCTCGGCGTGGTCGCGCAACGTGTGCTCGGCGACAAGGTTCGCCACGCGGTGGAAGTATTGCCGCTGGTGTCAGTGGTCAGCATTGTGATCATCGTTGCCGCGGTGGTGGCCGCCAGTCAGGCGAAAATCGCCGAATCCGGTCTGCTGATCATGGCCGTGGTGATGCTGCACAACAGTTTCGGCTATTTGCTGGGTTACTTCACCGGCCGCCTGTTCGGCTTGCCGCTAGCGCAGCGCAAATCTTTGGCGCTGGAAGTCGGCATGCAGAACTCGGGGTTGGGCGCCGCGCTGGCCAGTGCGCACTTTTCGCCGCTGGCAGCGGTGCCGAGCGCGCTGTTCAGCGTGTGGCACAATATTTCCGGGGCGCTTCTGTCGACCTACTTCCGCCGAATGAGCGAAAAACAAGACCGTGAAACGTTGGCCCAACAGGCCGCCGACTGAGCCCGGATCAATGCGCGGCGCACATTTTTAGGTACCATGTGCGCCACGCGGGGACGACCCTGCGGCTCAATCGAGTTTTCAATCTGGGGACGGCCCCGTCAATCGATGGAGGTCTTTCATGTCCTGGATCATTCTGTTTTTCGCCGGCCTGTTCGAAGTCGGCTGGGCCGTCGGCCTGAAATACACCGATGGCTTCAGCCGTCCGCTTCCCACCGTTCTCACTGTCGCCGCCATGGCTGTCAGCCTTGGCCTGCTCGGTCTGGCGATGAAGGAATTGCCGCTGGGCACGGCCTATGCGATCTGGACCGGAGTCGGGGCCGTGGGCACGGTGATTGCCGGGATCATTCTGTTTGGCGAGTCGATGGCGTTGATTCGGCTGGCCAGCGTTGCGCTGATCATTACCGGGTTGATCGGGCTCAAGGTCAGCGCTTAATTCACTACCGCTATCGCGAGCAGGCTCGCTCCCACAGTAGTTCTGTATTCACAGTTCCAATGTGGGAGCGAGCCTGCTCGCGATGAGGTCCGCACAATTACCGACTATCTGACCGTCCCGCGCAATTCCCCGACCAACGCCTGCAACTCGGCAGGCTGCGCCGCCTCAACCGCCACTGGCGAACCCGCCACCAGCGTCACCCGCGACCACAAGCGGTGAAACAGCCCTTTATTGGGATCGCGGCTGAAGAAACTCCCCCACAATCCCTGCAACGCCAGTGGAATCACCGGCACCGGTGTCTCTTCGAGAATCCGCGTCAACCCGCCCTTGAACTCGTTGATCTCGCCATCGGCAGTCAGCTTGCCTTCCGGGAAAATGCACACCAACTCCCCGTCCTTCAGATACTGGGCAATCCGGTTGAAGGCCTTTTCGTAAATCTGGATATCTTCCTGACGTCCGGCGATCGGAATGGCGCCCGCCGTGCGGAAGATAAAGTTCAGCACCGGCAGGTTGTAGATCTTGTAGTACATGACAAAGCGAATCGGCCGACGCACCGCACCACCAATCAGCAACGCATCGACAAACGAAACGTGGTTGCATACCAGCAACGCCGCGCCCTCATCGGGAATCGCTTCCAGGTTGCGATGCTCGACGCGGTACATGGAATGGCTGAGCAGCCAGATCATGAAACGCATGCTGAACTCGGGGACGATTTTGAAGATGTAGGCATTGACACCAATGTTCAGCAGCGACACCACCAGGAACAGCTGTGGAATCGACAGTTTGACCACACTCAACAACACGATGGAGACGATGGCCGAAATCACCATGAACAGCGCGTTGAGAATGTTGTTGGCGGCAATCACCCGCGCCCGCTCGTTCTCGGCGGTGCGCGACTGGATCAGTGCATACAACGGCACGATGTAGAAACCACCAAAGATGCCGAGACCTAGGATGTCGACCAGCACCGCCCAGGCGTGACCGAAGCCGAGCACCTCAGTCCAGCTATGGCCAACGGCGCTTTCAGGAATCCCGCCGGAATGCCACCACAGCAACAGCCCGAAAACCGTCAGGCCAAACGAACCGAACGGCACCAGGCCGATCTCGACTTTGCGCCCGGAAAGCTTCTCGCAGAGCATCGAACCGAGGGCGATACCGACCGAGAACACCGTAAGAATCAGGGTGACCACGGTTTCGTCACCGTGCATCAACTCCTTGGCGTAGGCCGGAATCTGTGTCAGATAAATCGCCCCGACGAACCAGAACCACGAGTTGCCGACAATCGAGCGAGACACGGCCGGGGTTTGGCCCAATCCGAGCTTCAGCGTGGCCCAGGACTGGCTGAAAATGTTCCAGTTCAGGCGCATTTCCGGAGAGGCCGCCGCCGCCCGGGGAATGCTGCGGCTGGCGAGGTAACCGAGTACAGCGATGCCGACAATCGCGGTGGATACCAGCGGCGCATAGTGCGACGAGGACATGATGACCCCGGCGCCAATGGTGCCGGCCAGGATCGCCAGGAACGTGCCCATTTCCACCAGTCCGTTGCCGCCGACCAGCTCATCCTCGTGCAAGGCCTGCGGCAGGATCGAGTACTTCACCGGCCCGAACAGCGCCGAGTGAGTGCCCATGGCGAACAGCGCCACCAGCATCAGCGACAGGTGATCGAACAGGAAACCGACGGATCCCACGGCCATGATGGCGATTTCTGCGAGCTTGATCAGACGGATCAACGCGTCCTTGGCAAACTTTTCGCCGAACTGTCCGGCCAGCGCCGAAAACAGGAAAAACGGCAGAATAAACAGCAGCGCACACAGGTTGACCCAGATCGAGCGGTCACCCTCGATGGTCAGCCGGTAGAGAATGGCGAGGATCAGCGACTGTTTGAACACGTTGTCGTTGAACGCGCCCAGCGACTGGGTGATGAAGAACGGCAGGAAGCGCCGGGTACGCAGCAGGTTGAACTGTGAGGGGTGACTCATCTTCCGTGTGTCCCTGATGTTGGGTAGCGAGTGGCCTGGATACGTTTATTGGAATGTCGATCCGCGATCCAGGCCACACCTTACCTAAACTTTTCAGGTTATTTCTTCAAACCTGCAATGCATGGCGAAACAAACAGCTCACCGCGCCATGCACCTTGCAGCGTGCGCTTGCCAACGATCAGCCACATCACCGCCAGCAACGTCACCAGCACACAACCGGCCACGCTGAAAAACGTCAGGTTCAATGTGCTGCCCAGTTTCAGGGTCGCCAGCGAATACACACCCAACGGGAAGGTAAATCCCCACCAGCCGAGGTTGAACGGGATGCCGTCGCGCAGGTAGCGCACGGTGATCAGCAGCGCCATCAACATCCACCACAAGCCAAAGCCCCAGAGCGTGATCCCGGCCACCAGGCCCAGGCCCGAAGCGATTTCACCGATCCCCGGCAGGCCATTGGCCGCAAAGATCGCTGGCGCATCGCCGCCCAGCAGCAACATGCCCAGGGCACCGGTGCCGATCGGCCCCAATGCGAGCCAGCTCGACGCCGCCATGTTTTCGTGGGGCAGTTTGTGCAACGCCATGCGCAGCAGCAGGATGGTCAGAATGCTGAACGCCACCGGCAGGGAAAAGGCCCAGAGCACGTAACTTGTCGCCAGCACCACCAGTTGCGAGTGCGCATCGGCGAGATGCGGCGCCAGCAGACCGCCGCTGGCCGCCGCCACTTCCGCCGCCACCACTGGCAACAGCCAGACAGCGGTCATCTGATCGATGCTGTGTTCCTGACGGGTAAACATCATGTAGGGAATCAGCACACCGCAAGCCAGCGACATCGCCACGTCCAGCCACCACAGCACTTCAGCCAAGTGAATGGCGCCCTCGCCCCAGCGCGGCAGGCCGAACAACAGAAAACCGTTGATGATGGTCGCCAGGCCCATGGGGATGGTACCGAAGAACATCGAAACCGTGGAATGGCCGAAGATCCGCCGCGCTTCGTCGAAAAACAGAATCCAGCGCGCCGCGTAGGCAACAGTAAACAGCGCAAACAACAAAATGTTGAACATCCACAGCCCTTCGGCCACAGCGTGCAGCCCCGGGATGGCGACGGGCAATTGCGCCAGCGCCAACGCCAGCACACCGGTACCCATGGTCGCGGCGAACCAGTTCGGCGTGAATTGACGAATCACTTCGCGGGGATGTTGAAGCTGCTTGAACGGCTTGATGCCGGGCTTGGCACTGTTCGGGCAAATCATCATGAACTCCTGTCCTCAGGTGAGGTTAAGTCCATGGTAGAACCGAATCGAATATCTATATAACGGGTAATTTCTCTAACTGTTATCTGTTTTGTAGATATGCCGTCAGACACTGCCTTCGGTTTCGATCACCAGAATCCGTGCAGCGCCTTGTGGATGGGCAACATGTTCAGTGCCGACAGACGCGTAAAAAATGTCGCCGACATCAAGCTGAACCTGCCTTTCCTCCCCCTCTTCGCGGTAGTGCATGAGCACTTGACCGTCGAGTACCACGAACACTTCCTCGCCGTCGTTGACGTGCCATTTGTACGGCTGATCGGTCCAGTGCAGACGCGTGGTGATGCCGTTCATGTTGGCGATGTCGAGCGCACCCCAGGCACGCTCGGCGGTAAAGGATTTGCTGCGGATAATCTTCATGAGTCGATCCGTGAGAAGAATGGGCTGACCAAGGCTAACCGAATCTTCAGGCTTATGGCGCACTGCAGGTCTTGGCCGCTTGCGGGCGGAAGCTCATCAGCAGCGCGCCGACCGCCAGCACGATCAGCACCGCGCCATACACATCAGTGGTGGCAAGCAGGCCCAGGCTGTGGGTGAAATGCCCGGCCAGCAATGCCGGCAGGCAGAACGCCAGGTAACTCAGCACATAAAATGCCGACATCAAACCTGCGCGCTCATGAGGCAACGCCAGCGGCACCAGGCTGCGCACCGCACCAAGAAACCCGGCGCCAAATCCACAGCCGGCGACCAGCGTGCCGAGGAAGAACAGCGACAGACTGGCGCTGTGCACGCCCAGCAGCATCAGCACGATCCCGGCCGGCAGCAGGCTTGCGCCCAGTTGCAGCGCCCGGGAGGCTGGACGATTGCGCAAGGTGAAGATCATCAGCGCACCGGTTACGGTCAACGCTGCCACGGTTGCGCCGCCGATCAGATTCGAAGTCGAACCGGTCGCCGTGCGCACCAGCGATGGAGCGAGCGAGGCATAGAAACCGCCGAGCGCCCAGGTCGCGGTGTTCAGCGGCAATACTCGCCACAGGGTTGAACGCGCCTGAACCGGCACATGCAGCGTCGGACGCAGCGAAGCCCATGCCCCGGCTTGCGGCGAGACTCTTTCCGGCAAGCGCCAGACGTAAATGCCCTGCAACACAAACAGCGCAAGCAACAGCCAATAGGTCAGTTGCAGTGGGGCTGGAGCGAACTCCGCCAGCAAACCGCAACCCATCGCGCCGAGCGCCATGCCCAGTAGCGGCGCCACGCTGTTGACCAGCGGCCCTTGCTGGCGGTCGGTGTCCAGCAACGTCGCGCTGAGAACCGCCGTGGCCATACCGGTGGCAAAGCCCTGCAACACCCGCGCTCCGATCAGCCAGCCCACGCTGTCGGCGTTGATGAACAGCAGCATCGCCAGTGCATTCAGGACAACGGCGGTGAAGATTACCGGTTTGCGTCCCAGGTGATCCGACAGCGATCCGACGGTCAATAACGCCGCCAGCAGACTCAACGCGTAGACCCCGAAAATCAGGGTCAACACCGCCGCGGAAAAATGCAGTTGATCCTGATACAGATGGTACAACGGCGTCGGCGCGGTGGAAGCGGCGAGAAAACTGAGTAAGGTGATCGCCAGAAACCATAGGCTGGAACGGTTGGAAGCAAGGCTGGACATGGACGCACTCCTTAAAAGCTATTTTTTTGCTTTTGCGGAGTGTGCTCCCGACTTGCGCTTAAAGCAAATTCTTTGTGTTAAGGTCAGGCACATGCCTATTAAAGAAAGTAGCCGCCCCGGCGGTCGTAGCGCCCGAGTGCAGGAATCGATCCACGGCGCCGTACGCGCACTCCTCGAAGAACAGGAGCGCTCCACCGTGACCGTTCCGCAAATCGCCGCGCGGGCCGGGGTCACGCCCTCGACCATTTACCGGCGCTGGGGCGATCTGTCGGCGCTGCTCGCCGACGTCGCCCTCGCCCGCCTGCGCCCAGAAAGCGATCCTTTGGAAACCGGCAGCCTGCGCGGCGATATCCGCGCCTGGGCCGAGCAGTATCTGGACGAAATGAGTTCCGAGCCGGGGCGCAATGTCATGCGCGATGTGCAGGCAAGCGCCACACCGGGATTCTGCATCGCGATCATTGCCGATCAGTTGCAGACCATCGTCGATCGCTTTCCGGATCAGTCGCCACCAAGCGTGGACCACCTGATCAATCTGGTGGTTTCGCCAACGGTGTTCCGCATCCTGTTTGCCGTGGAACCGCTGGAAGTCGAAGAACTGCACCGGTTGATCGACATCGCGCTGCGTCAGGACTGACAGCGCAGAACCGCCCGGTTCTGCGCCTGCGACACCCCGCCACGCCACGACCTTGGTCGACACTGACTAACCGCCGCGCGCATGCGAGACTGTCTGGCCGGACGCGAGTCCGGTCGTATTTTGTCGGGAGTGCTCCATGTCGTTGTCCACCGGGCTGATCGCCGCCGTCGCCCTGGCCTATATGGCCATCATGTTCGCTATCGCCTTCTACGGCGACCGTCGCAGCGCGCCGTTGCCGCCGCGAATGCGTGCCTGGGTGTACAGCCTGTCGCTGGCGGTCTACTGCACCAGCTGGACGTTCTTTGGCGCGGTCGGTCAGGCGGCCGAACAGCTGTGGTCATTCCTGCCGATTTACCTCGGGCCGATCCTGCTGTTGCTGGGCGCGCCGTGGGTTCTGCAAAAAATGGTGATGATCAGCAAACAGGAGAACATCACCTCCATCGCCGACTTCATCGCCGCCCGTTACGGCAAATCCCAATCGCTGGCGGTGGTCGTCGCGCTGATCTGCCTGGTCGGCGTTCTCCCTTATATAGCCCTGCAGCTCAAAGGCATCGTCCTCGGCGTGAATCTGCTGATCGGCGCCGGTGCTGATGCCATGGGCACCCGTGCCCAGGACACGGCGCTGATCGTGTCACTGGTGCTGGCCTTGTTCACGATCGTTTTCGGTACGCGCAACCTTGACGCCACCGAGCACCACCGGGGCATGGTGCTGGCGATTGCGTTCGAGTCGCTGGTCAAGCTGTTCGCCTTCCTCGCCGTCGGCGCCTTCGTCACCTACGGGCTGTATGACGGCTTCGACGACCTGTTCAATCAGGCCATGCTCGCCCCGCGCCTTGAGGAGTACTGGAAAGAAACCATCAACTGGCCATCGATGGTGGTGCAGACCGGCGTGGCGATGATGGCAATCATCTGCCTGCCCCGGCAGTTCCACGTGACGGTGGTGGAGAACATCGACCCACAGGATTTGCGCCTGGCCAAGTGGGTGTTCCCGACCTATCTCGCCTTGGCAGCACTGTTCGTAGTCCCGATCGCCCTGGCCGGTCAGATGATGCTGCCCAGCTCCGTCCTCCCGGATTCATTCGTCATCAGCCTGCCGCTGGCCCAGGCCCACCCGGCGCTGGCGATGCTGGCGTTCATTGGCGGCGCCTCGGCGGCCACCGGCATGGTGATCGTGGCGAGCGTGGCGCTATCGACCATGGTATCCAACGACATGCTGTTGCCATGGCTGTTGCGGCGCAACAATGCCGAGCGGCCGTTCGAAGTGTTCCGCCAGTGGATGCTCTCGGTGCGCCGGGTGAGCATCGTGGTCATTCTGTTGCTGGCTTACGTCAGCTACCGCTTGCTCGGTTCCACCGCGAGCCTGGCGACCATCGGCCAGATAGCTTTCGCCGCCGTGACTCAACTGGCGCCAGCCATGCTCGGCGCACTGTACTGGAAACAGGCCAACCGTCGCGGCGTGTTCGCCGGCCTCGCCGCTGGCACATTCCTGTGGTTCTACACCCTGATTCTGCCGATTGCCGCCCGCAGCCTCGGCTGGTCGCTGGACACTTTCCCCGGTCTGGCATGGCTGCACAGCAACCCGCTGAACCTGCCGATCACCCCGCTGACCCAAGGCGTGGTGCTGTCGCTGGCGGGTAACTTCACCCTGTTTGCCTGGGTCTCTGTGCTGTCGCGCACGCGGGTATCGGAACACTGGCAGGCCGGGCGTTTCATCGGTCAGGAAATCAGCGCCCGCCCCAGCGCCCGCTCGATGCTGGCGGTGCAGATCGACGACTTGCTGCAACTGGCCGCACGGTTTGTCGGTGAAGAACGTGCACGCCAGAGCTTCATCCGCTTCGCCTATCGCCAGGGCAAGGGTTTCAACCCGAACCAGAACGCCGACGGTGAATGGATCGCCCACACCGAGCGCTTGCTGGCCGGCGTCCTCGGCGCTTCTTCGACGCGGGCCGTAGTAAAAGCCGCCATCGAAGGTCGGGAAATGCAGTTGGAGGACGTCGTCCGGATCGCCGACGAAGCCTCGGAAGTGTTGCAGTTCAACCGTGCGCTGCTGCAAGGCGCCATCGAGAACATCACCCAGGGCATCAGCGTGGTCGACCAGTCATTGAAACTGGTGGCCTGGAACCGGCGCTATCTGGAGCTGTTCAACTACCCGGACGGCTTGATCAGTGTCGGCCGGCCGATTGCCGACATCATTCGCTACAACGCCGAGCGCGGCTTGTGCGGCCCCGGAGAAGCGGAAGTCCATGTCGCCCGGCGCCTGCATTGGATGCGTCAGGGCCGCGCTCACACCTCCGAGCGACTCTTCCCCAACGGCCGGGTGATCGAACTGATCGGCAACCCGATGCCCGGCGGCGGTTTCGTCATGAGTTTCACCGACATCACCGCTTTCCGCGAAGCCGAGCAGGCGCTGACCGAGGCCAATGAAGGGCTGGAGCAGCGGGTCAGCGAACGGACTCAGGAACTGTCGCAGCTCAACGTCGCACTGACAGAAGCCAAGGGCAACGCCGAGGCGGCCAACCAGTCGAAAACCCGCTTCCTCGCGGCGGTCAGCCACGATTTGATGCAACCCTTGAACGCCGCGCGGCTGTTCTCTGCCGCCCTCTCCCATCAGGACGATGGCTTGAGCGGTGAAGCGCAGAAACTGGTGCAGCATCTGGACAGTTCGCTGCGTTCGGCCGAAGACCTGATCAGCGACCTGCTGGACATTTCCCGCCTGGAAAACGGCAAGATCAACCCGGATCGCAAGCCGTTCGCGGTCAATGAGCTGTTTGATATCCTCGGCGCCGAGTTCAAGGCACTGGCTCAGGAACAGGGCCTGAATTTCCGGGTGCGCGGCAGTCATTTGCGCATCGACAGCGACATCAAGTTGCTGCGGCGCATTCTGCAAAACTTCCTCACCAATGCCTTCCGCTACGCCAAAGGCCCGGTCTTGCTTGGCGTGCGTCGGCGACAGGGCGAGGTTTGCCTGGAAGTGTGGGATCGCGGGCCGGGAATTCCGGAAGACAAGCAGCAAGTGATTTTCGAAGAATTCAAACGCCTCGACAGCCACCAGACCCGTGCCGAGAAAGGCCTGGGCCTGGGTCTGGCGATTGCCGACGGCTTGTGCCGGGTGCTCGGGCATACCTTGCGTGTACGTTCATGGCCGGGGCGCGGCAGCGTGTTCAGTGTGCGGGTGCCTCTGGCTCGTACACAGACCGTCCAGCCGAGCGCGGCAGTCGAGGTCAACGGCAAGTTGCACAGCGGCGCGCAGGTGCTGTGCATCGACAACGAAGACAGCATTCTGATCGGCATGAACAGCCTGCTCACGCGCTGGGGTTGTCAGGTGTGGACGGCGCGCAACCGCGAAGAATGCGCGGCGCTGCTCAACGATGGCGTGCGACCGCAACTGGCGCTGGTGGACTTCCATCTCGATCACGGCGAGACCGGCACCGACCTGATGGCGTGGTTGCGTACGAGCCTGGGTGAGCCGGTGCCCGGCGTGGTGATCAGCGCTGACGGGCATCCGGAAACCGTGGCAAAAGTGCATGCGGCGGGACTGGACTACCTGGCCAAACCGGTGAAACCGGCGGCGTTGCGGGCGCTGTTGAGTCGCTATTTGCCACTCTAGAAGAGCGACTTATTCAGGCAGCTCGACCAGGCCGTCGGCGTCGGTCATGGCGCGCTCCAGCAGATCCGCCGGCAGGCTCTTGCTGGCCCGTGCGCCGAGCAGTTTGAGCTGCTCGCTGCGGCTGACAAGGTTGCCGCGTCCTTCTGTCAGCTTGTTTCGCGCTGCGCTGTAGGCTTTGTCCAGCTGTTGCAGACGATTGCCGACTTCGTCCAGATCCTGAATGAACAGCACGAACTTGTCGTACAGCCATCCTGCACGCTCGGCGATTTCCCGGGCGTTCTGGCTCTGGCGCTCCTGCTTCCACAGGCTGTCGATGACCCGCAGGGTTGCGAGTAGCGTGGTCGGACTGACGATCACGATGTTGCGGTCGAAAGCTTCCTGGAACAGCGTCGGCTCGGCTTGCAACGCCGCGGAAAACGCCGCTTCGATGGGCACGAACAGCAAGACGAAATCGAGGCTGTGCAGGCCTTCCAGACGCTTGTAGTCCTTGCCGGCCAGGCCTTTGACGTGGCTGCGCAGCGACAGCACATGCTGCTTCATGGCGATCTGGCCGATGGCATCGTCGTCGGCCGCCACGTACTGCTGATACGCGGTGAGACTGACCTTCGAGTCGACCACCACCTGCTTGTCGCCCGGCAGATAAATGATCACATCCGGCTGGAAACGCTCGCCGTCCGGGCCCTTGAGGTTGACCTGAGTCTGGTACTCGCGGCCCTTCTCCAGCCCGGCATGTTCCAGCACCCGTTCCAGAATGAGCTCGCCCCAATTACCTTGAGTTTTCTGGCCTTTAAGGGCGCGGGTCAGGTTGGTTGCTTCATCGCTCAGGCGCAGGTTCAGTTGCTGCAGACGCTCCAGCTCCTTGGCCAGCGAGAAACGTTCACGGGCCTCGGCCTGATAGCTTTCCTCGACACGTTTTTCGAAGGACTGGATGCGCTCTTTCAACGGATCGAGCAATTGCCCGAGGCGTTGCTGGCTGGTTTCGGCGAAACGCTGCTCGCGCTCATCGAAGATCTTGCCGGCCAGTTCGGCGAACTGGGCCCGCAACTCGTCGCGGGAACCTTGCAGATCATCAAGACGCTGCTGATGGCTTTCCTGCTGCTCACGCAATTCGGCGTTCAGTGAAGCAGCCTGGGCGTCCAGGCGCCGCAGTTCAGCTTCTTTGTTGGCGCGCTCGAGGTTCCAGGCATGGGCGGCGTCACGGGCGTCGTCACGTTCGATCTGCAACAGTTCGACTTCCCGGCGCACGGCCGCAAGATCGGCTTGCTTGGAGGCATTGGCCTGACCAAGGTCGGCGATCTCGTCGCGACAGGCTTCGAGCTGGGCGTTAAGGCCGTCCTGAGCCATTTGCGCCATCGCCAGCCGCTCTTCGAGCAATGCGGCTTCAGACTCGCCAAGACTGGCCCGGCGCTGCAGTTGCCAGGCCAGCGCCAGCAGCGGCACGGCCGCGCCCGCCAACCCGAGCAAGATGCTGGTCAAGTCCATCGCCATAGTCATTTCCGCCGATCCGATAAAGCCTGAAGGTTAACCAAGGCGTCAGGTCTTGGACAGCTCAGTCTTCGATCAGGCCGAGTTCCTGTTGTGCACGTCGATCGCCTGCACGGGCGGCCTGACGCAAAAGGTCCTGGCCAATACGACGATCCCGGGCATTGCCGCACTCACGGCACATCAACTGGCCCAGGCGACTTTGCGCCGCTACCACGCCTTCTCGGGCCGGTTGCTTGAGCAGACGGCCGGCAAGATGCTTGGCGTTCCGGTTGTCGCTCAGGCGCGGGCTGTCGAGTAGCCATTCGGCCACGCGCACGGAAAATCGCTTGGGAGCGGTAACACGAGGTAGTTGGGAGGTAACAGAATCTGGAGCTGAGCGAAACTTCATAAAGCACTGTGGGACAGATCGGAGGGCGCGCCACTCTACTCTTTTTTTCGCACAGGTAAAGTTGAAAAAAAACCGGCACGCCCGTGCTAGAGCAAGCGCTAGGGACAATCCACAGAAGCTGTGGATAACTCAGTGGACAACCGCCCCCGACTCGCCGCAAAGCCTTGTGGAATGGGGCCCGCAGTCAAACTGACGATTTTTTCACCAGTAAAAAAAAGCGATGTTTTTCATTGACTTAAACTTTCGTTACAGGCAGCCACCGGGGTCAGGATCGATGTGACAGCGTCGTTACGGTCCGCGCAACTAATGTGCACAAGTACCTGTTACGCGGTTATATCGGTGCGCTTTTTCGGGTCGTTTTCGCAGCCCGGCTGGGGATAAGCCCTTATGCTCCGCTGGTTCGGCTTGCTCTCTGCAACGACCGACGGTCGGAATGCGGGCCAAATCGGGGCGGGCCGGAGCTCGTGGAACCGCGCTGCGCGTCCTTTTTAAAAATCAGGTTTGCCTTCCTCGAAGTGTTCCGTTAGTATCCGCGGCGTTAGTACCAAGCTGAAAGTCAATTCCGGTCGAACAAACCCCACGGTCTGCCTTCTCTCAAAAGAAGCCTCCTCCGACAAAGCGGGACCGACCCCTCGATGGTTTCCAGGTAAATCTTGCGACAACACAGCCTTTGAATCGAATGCAAAGGGTGCTGCCAAGACCACTTACTCTGACCGAACCAACCTGCAAATTGATCAGGATCTTCACCCCGGGCACAGAACCTTTGCCCTCGATGTGTTGCCTGCCCTCCTAAGTACCTACCTGCCAGCCCAAGCGCGCCAACTTATCAGCGCTTCAAACTGGCTGCTTTGTTCCAGTCGGGTTCTTCGTTCGGCCAATGGTGGTCGACGTTACTGGAACGTTTTAACGTTGCACGGTTCTTATCCGTGTCATTTGTAGGAACACCTAATAACTATGTCTACTCAAATCCAGACTCAGGATGCCATTCGCACCCTAACCAACGCTTTTGCTCCAATGAACTGCCTGATCATGGCCGCTCGCAAAGGCTGCTTCAGCTTCACCGTGGTCAATGAACACGGGATCGCCCGCCACAGCGAGCGTCTGTACCCCGATCAGTACTCCAGCGCCGAACCGCTGCAGGCCGTGATTGATCGCACTCGTCAGGCATTGATCGCCTGAGAGGCTGAAATGGCTGCAAAAGCAAAAGCCCCGCCTGAAACGCGGGGCTTTTTATTGCCCGATGTTTCTCTTTGGAACCTTCACGGTTAAGCACCAAGCGATATAACGGTTATAACTGCTCGCTGGAAATATTTTAAAAACAGGCCTTTACGTCGCGAATATGACACTACACTTCAACTCAAGCGGCGTGATCCGCTTCCGGCGGGCCTGATTCGATTCACAGCTGCCAAGCTCCCCTTCAGGCCTCGCCGCCCAATAACAAGAACCGAGGGTTTTATGGGTATCGCTGCCAGCGAACTGTGCCGCTATGTGATCCGCCCCACACTGATTTATCTGGGACGTCACTGCGCCACCGCCGAATCCCTGCTGCTGGGCATCGCCGCCAGCCAGTCTGCCCTGGGTTCCGCCCTGCATGACCGCCGCGGCCACGGCCTGTACCGGATTGCCGAACATCGCCACCAGGCGCTCTGGGATCATTATCTGGCGCTCGATCCGGAGCGCGCCAGTCTGGTTCGCGGCCTCGCCAGCCAGCATGCCTTTCTCAGCGGCCCGCACCTCGAACTCACTGTCAATCTGCGTTACGCCACCGCCATCGCCTGGCTGCTGGTCGAAGAGCAAAACCCCACCCTGCCCGACCCGGACGATTTGCTGGGAATGGCGCGTATCTGGCGTCAGACCTTTCAACCCCAGGGGCGTCTGCGTGATTTCACGTGCGCATGGCAAACCTGTGTTTCACCGCTGAATCAGGTCGCGTGCTGACTCATCAGTTTCGCAAGATCGCCCAACAGGCTGCGAATCTGGTCGGATTGTCCTACAAAACCGCTCTAACTCAAGCCATACGGACTATAGCGCTGGGACGAAAATGTTGGTAATTTTCGCCCCGGTGATCACCAGGAGTTCTAATAATGAAAAAAGTAATGCTCAAAACCACCCTTAGCCTCGCCGTTTCCTTGGCATCCACCCAGATTTTCGCAGCTGGCTTTGCCATCAACGAACACAGCATCAGCGGGATGGGGACTGGGTACGCCGGGCGATCTTCTTCTGCCGACGACGCAAGCACTGTTTATGGCAACCCTGCCGGCATGTCGCGCATCACGCGCGAACAAGTCACTGGCGGTGTTGCATTCCTCGATGCCAAGACCGATATCAGCGACGCCAGCTCCAGCCCTAACGGCGGCAGCAACAAAGGCGACATGGTGCCCTTCACCTCCGTACCTATGGGCTACTACGTCAAGCCGATCGACGAGCATTGGGCATTCGGCCTGGGTGTGTACGTACCCTTCGGCCTGATTACCGACTATGAAAAAGGCTTTGCCGGCCGTTACTTCGGCAGCAAGTCCGAAGTACAAGTCATCACCTTCCAGCCGACTGTCAGCTACAAGTTCAACGACGTCGTGTCGATCGGTTTCGGTCCGACCATCAACCGTATCGACGGCACCCTGGAATCCAACCTGTCGATCACTCAGGCCCTGCCGGACGGCAAGGTCAAGATCAAGGGTGACGACACCGCACTGGGCTACAACATCGGTGTGCTGGTACAGGCAACCGACACCACTCGCCTCGGCCTGACTTACCACTCGAAAGTCGACTACAAGCTCGAAGGCAACACCAAGGTCAACTACGGCGCACTCGCCGCAGTCGGTCTGGGCGCCAACCAGAAGTACGACGCTTCGCTGAAGATCACCACACCTGAATCCGTGGACTTCTCGGTCACCCAGGCGATCAACGACCGCTGGAACGTCTACGCCGGTACCACCTGGACCCGCTGGAGCCAGCTGGAAAAGATCACCGTCAAGAACTCCGGTGTACAGCCTCTGCTGGCTGGCCAGTTCGGCGAGATCACCGAAGAACAGAACTGGCATGACACCTGGGCTTACGCCATCGGTACGTCCTACCAGTTGAACAAGGAATGGGTACTGCGTACCGGTCTGACCTTCGACCAGTCGCCGACCAACAACGTCGACCGTTCGCCACGCATCCCTACCGGCGACCGTACGATCTTCAGCATCGGCGCCGGCTGGAGCCCGACCGAAGACCTGACCATCGACGTCGCTTACTCGTACCTGCAGGAAGAGAAGGTCAGCATCCGCAACGAGAACGATCGCGGCCAGACCTACGATTCCAAGTATGAAAACTCGGCAAACGGTTTCGGTGTTGGCGCAACCTACCGCTTCTGATGCTGTAAGGCGAGGCTAAACCCTCGCCCACTAAAAAGCCCCGCTCTCTCGACAGAGGCGGGGCTTTTTAGTGGGCGTCGATCAGGGTTTCAGTGGCTTTGATGCAATGGCTTTCTCGATGGCCGCCAAAAACTCCGGATCGTCAGGCTTGGTCAGGCTGGAGAAATTGGCGATCACCTTGCCCTGGCGGTCGACCACGTATTTGTAGAAATTCCACTTCGGCGCACTGCTTTGCGCGGCCAGCACCTGGAACAGATGGGTAGCATCGTCGCCACGGACTTTCTGCGGCTCGGTCATGGTGAACGTCACGCCATAGTTGGCGTAGCAGACCTTGGCGGTCTCGGCGCTGTCCTTGGACTCCTGCTTGAAGTCATTGGAGGGCACACCAAGCATCTCCAGCCCTTGCGCCTTGTAGCGCTGATTGAGCGCCTCGAGGCCTTCGAACTGCGGGGCGAAACCACAGAAGCTGGCGGTATTGATCACCACCAGCGGTTTGTCGGCGTAGTGCTGGCACAGGTCGATGGATTCCTTGGCCCGCAACTTGGGCAGCGAGCCTTGCAGCAACTCCGGACAGTCCGCGGCCTGGGCCAGTCCGGTCAACGCCATCAGCAACGCGGGAACAGCACACCAGCGCTTGAGCATGTCGGGCTTCCTTGATGCATTCGTCAGAACCCGACGTTACTCGCCCACCAAGCCTACAAGCAAGCGCCCATGCCCAACTGCATCAGCGCCAGCCCGCCCTGATGCCAGCCCCACCACACCAGCGCCAGCAACGCTGCACCGAGTGCGATGGCCAGCATTCGAGGCCAGTAGCCGTTCATGCAGCGCTCGTGTGGGCTTGCAAGCGCTCGACCGGACGCTCGCGCACCGGCCAGTTCAGTGCAGCCGCCAACAGACTCAAAAGAATCGCCACTTGCCAGATCAAGTCATAACTCCCGGTACGGTCATACACCACCCCGCCCAGCCAGCCGCCGAGGAACGAGCCGAGCTGATGGAACAGGAACACGATCCCACCGAGCATGGACAGGTTTCGCACGCCAAACAAGGTCGCCACCGTACCGTTGGTCAACGGCACGGTCGACAGCCACAGGAAGCCCATCGCCATGCCGAACAGATAGGCCGTGGTGGTCGTCACCGGCAGCCACAGGAACAGCCCGATCACCACTGCTCGCAGCAGGTACAAACCGGTCAGCAGGCGCGGCTTGGACATCCGCCCGCCGAGCCAGCCGGCGGTATAGGTGCCGAAAATATTGAACAGTCCGATCAGCGCCAGCACTGTGGTGCCGACGGTGGCCGGCAGATGCTGATCGACCAGATAGGCCGGCAGATGCACACCGATGAACACCACCTGGAAACCGCAGACAAAGAAGCCGAACGCCAGCAGCCAGAACCCGGAGTGCGAGCAGGCTTCGCGCAGGGCTTCGGACAGCGTTTGCTCATGCCCGAGCACAGGCAGCGGTTTGTCCTTGAGCATGCTCACCAGCGGCACGATCAGCGCCACCAGCAAACCCAGCACCAGCAACGCGGCAGACCAGCCGAGCCAACCGATCAGCCCGAGAGTGCCGGGCAGCATGGCGAACTGGCCGAAGGACCCGGCGGCGCTGGCGATACCCATGCCCATGCTGCGTTTTTCCGGCGGAACGGCACGACCAACCACACCGAGAATCACCGAGAACGAGGTGCCGGACAGACCGATGCCGATCAGCAAACCGGCGCTCAGGGACAAACCCAAAGCGGTCTCCGACAGCCCCATGAACACCAGGCCCAAGGCGTAAAGCACGCCACCGATCAGCACCACTTTCGCCGCACCGAAGCGGTCGGCCAGCGCGCCGGTAAACGGTTGCGCCAGGCCCCAGATGAGGTTCTGCAAGGCGATGGCGAAGGCGAACACCTCACGCCCCCACCCGAACTGGGCGCTCATCGGCGACAGGAACAGGCCAAAGCCGTGCCGCACGCCCAATGACAACGCCAGAATCAGCGCACTCCCCAGCAACACCCAACCGCACGTACGCCACATCGAACTCATTGTTATTCTCCAGTCGCGGGTATATACCCGCTTAGATTCGGAAAAAACCGGCCCTCAGGCCAGTTCATCCAATAGCCGCAGCAAGGTTTCACGCTTTTCGGCACCCAGTCGGTCGATCAACCGCTGTTGCGCCGCTTCCCAGGCCGGCAGAGCGGCTGCCAGTCGTTGTGCGCCGGTTTCGGTGAGGCGGACGATGCGGTTGCGCATGTCTTCGCCCTCGGCCAGCGCCACCAGGCCCTCGCCTTCCAGTACCCGCAGATTGCGCCCGAGAGTGCTGCGATCCAGGCCCATGGCCTCGGCCAGTTCGGAAATGCTCGGTTGATCCAGACGCTGCAAGTTGCACAGCAGAGAATACTGGGCAACGTTGATCCCGAAGCCGTCGAGAGCGCCGTCGTAATGCCTGCTGACGCCACGCGCGGCGCGACGCAGGTTGGTGCACAAACACTGAGAAGGAAGCATGATGCGTGTATATACCCGCGACTGTGTTAAATCAAGTTACAGATCAAAGTTACTTATCAAAACAAGGCCAGCCCGACCAGCACTGACATCTCCAATAACTCCAGCAGTGCGCCGGCCGTGTCACCCGTGGTTCCGCCCAGTCGCCGCACCATCAAATGCCGCAGCCAGATGAACACGACGACCGACAGCAGCAGCGCCACGACGGCGCTGAACCCGGCGATCACCACGCACGTTGCCGCGCTCACCGCCAGCACCTGCCAACCCGCTTTACGTGGCAAATGATCGGCCAGCGCCTGCCCCAACCCACCGGCCCGCACATAGGTTGTGGTGAGAAACAGCCCGAGCAGCGCTGCTCGGCCGATCAGCGGCACAATGATCAACGCCATGCCCTGCTGTTGGTCGATCAACGCCAGCAACGCGGCGAACTTGAGCAGCAGCACCAGCATCAACGTCACTACGGCGATCGGCCCGCTGCGCGGGTCCTTCATGATCGTCAGCGTACGCTCGCGATCACCAAAACCGCCGAGCCACGCATCAGCGCTGTCCGCCAGCCCATCGAGGTGCAGCGCACCGCTGAGCAACACCCACACCGTCAGCAACAGCGCGGCATGCAGCAGCAATGGCGCGCCGACCAGAGCGATGTTCAGCGCCCAGAGAATCACACCGAACAGCAATCCCACCAGCGGATAAAACAACAGCGAGCGGCCAAGTTCTTCGGGCGCCGGCATGCCCGGCAGCCGAATCGGCAGGCTGCTGAGAAATTGCAGGGCGATCCACAGAGGCAGCATGTCAGCGCACTTCCTTGAGCGAACCGTCCGCCTCGACGATCAGCGAAAACAGTGCGCCATGGCCGACTTCGACATTGAGCAATTGCTCACGGGGCAAACCACGGGCGCGGGCCAGCAACAACCGCATGACACCGCCATGACTGACCAGCAACACCCGCTCCCCCGCGTGCGCAGCATGCAGTCGCGTGACCGCCGCCAGCACCCGCGCAGAGAAATCGCTGACCGGCTCACCCTGCGGCGGGGTAAACGCATACGGATCAGCCCAGAACAGCCCCAGCGCTTCGGCATCGGTTTCCATCAACGCCGCCGCGCTCTGCCCTTCCCAGGCACCGAAATGCAGCTCCTGCAGATCCTTTTCCAGAGATACCGGCAGGTCCCGTTGCGCGCCCAACTCATCAGCGAATCGCGCGCAACGCTGCAACGGCGAACTGACCAGCCGATCCCACGGCCCCTGCCCGATCACCGCCTCGCGCATCTGCGCCCAGCCCTTTTCGGTCAGTGCATCGTCGAGACTGCCGCGCAGGCCGCCGCCGAGTTCGGTTTCACCGTGGCGCAGCAGATCCAGACGCAGCGTCATGCCGGGCGATCCGCCACCGCCGCTTCGGCGAAAGTTGCCATCTGACCGTGCAGGTCGCAGGCCAGACGCAGCAACGGCACCGCCAGCGCAGCGCCACTGCCCTCACCCAGACGCAGACCCAGCTCAAGCAGCGGTTCGGCGCCGAGGGTTTCCAGCACATGACGATGACCCGGCTCGGCGCCGCGATGACCGAACAGCAGCCATTCACGGCAAGCCGGATTCAGCCGCACCGCCACCAGCGCCGCGACCGTGCAGATGAAACCGTCCACCAGCACCGCCACACCTTCCTGAGCGCACGCCAGATACGCGCCCACCAATGCTGCAATCTCGAAGCCGCCGAGATTGAACAGGGTCTGCAACGCATCGCCACGCTGCGCCGCGTGCAGAGCCAGTGCCCGCTCGATCACCTGCGCCTTGTGGCTGACGCCTTCGGCATTCAGCCCGGTGCCGGGGCCAGTAAGGTGCGCCACCGGGCAATCGAGCAGCGCACAGGCCAACGCACTGGCAGCCGTGGTGTTGCCGATGCCCATCTCGCCACCGATAAACAGTTGCGCGCCCGCCGCCTTCGCGCGCAGCACGCTGTCGCGGCCGGCTTGCAAGGCCAGCTCGCCCTGCGCCTGAGTCATCGCCGGGCCCTTGGCGAAATTCGCCGTGCCCGGGCCGATGTTCAGGTGACGCACACCGGCAAGGTTCAGCGACGGGGTCACAGTCCCCAGATCCACCACTTCCAGCTGCGCACCGAGCTGTCGCGCCAGCACACTGATCGCTGCGCCGCCGCTGACAAAATTCAACAGCATCTGCCCGGTGACTTCCTGTGGGAACGCCGAAACCCCTTCGGCCACAACGCCGTGGTCACCGGCAAATATCGCGATCCAGACCTGATCGAGTGTCGGCTTGATCCGGCCCTGCAATCCGGCCAGTTGCACCGCCACCGATTCGAGCTGCCCGAGGGAGCCGGCGGGCTTGGTCAATTGCTGTTGACGCGCCGCGGCGTTTTCAAAGGCTTCGCGATCCACCGGTTTGCAGGGATTCAACCACCAGGCTTGAGTCATAACGCAGGTCCTTTCAGAGTCAGGGGCAGACCGGCGACCGTCAGGACGACTCGCTGACAACGCTCGGCCAGAGCTTGATGCAGCCAACCGGCTTCATCGACATAGCGGCGAGTCAATTCGCCCAGCGGCACGACACCCATTCCGGTCTCGTTGCTGACAAAAATGATTTCACCCGGCAGTGACGCCAGGCATTCGAGCAGGGCTTCGCGCTCGGCGGCGAGACGTTCGGCGTCATCGAGCATCAGCAGATTGGTCAGCCACAGGGTCAGGCAATCCACCAGCAGGCAACGTTCGGCACCGGCGGTTTCGCGCAGTACCCGGGCCAGTTCCAGCGGCTCTTCAATCAATGCCCATTCAGCGGGACGTCGCGCCCGGTGATGGGCGACGCGCTCATTCATCTCGCCGTCCAGCGGTTGGCTGGTGGCGATGTATGTCACGGCCAGCGTACTGTCAGTGGCGAGTTTTTCAGCCAGGCGACTCTTGCCGGAGCGGGCGCCGCCGAGAATCAGTTGGAGCATGGAGGCATCCTGAAAAAAATTCGTTTAGACAACTGACCTCTTCGCGGGCAAGCCCGCTCCCACAATGGATTTAGGCCAAACATGGCATTTGAGTACACCTCAGCCCCCTGT
>NZ_JBSVWF010000081.1:0-22428 GCF_054071635.1 Pseudomonas sp. SDO52101_S400
ATTTTGATTTCTTGCGGCCAAAGGTCAAGCGAGAAGGCTTAACTGATCGGCATTACCTGCATCTGCAGGTCTTTTTTTATGGCCGGTCAGCCCATCGAGCGGCTGATGCGAATGCGTTTGCGTGCACTGCGCGTCAGGCGGATCGACAGCATCAGCGCTGCGCAGCTCAGGCCGACGATCAGGCCTTCCCATAAACCGCTCGGGCCCCGAGGCTCGCCGAGCCAGTCGGTCAGGCCGAGGGCGTAACCCACCGGCAGGCCGATGCCCCAGTAGGCGAACAGGGTCAGGATCATTGTCACCCGCGTGTCCTGATAACCGCGCAGGGCGCCGGCGGCGGTGACCTGGATCGCGTCGGAGAACTGGAACAGCGCGGAGTACACGATCAGCATCGCGGCGATGTGAATTACCATCGGATCCGACGTGTAGATCGCCGCAATGTGCTCGCGCATCAGCAGCATCATGCTCGCTGACAGGCAGGCGTAGGCCAGCGCGGTGCCCATGCCGACACCGGCAGCGAAACGCGCTTCACGGGGTTCTTCACGGCCCAATGCCTGGCCGACGCGTACGGTCACGGCCATGCCCAGCGAGTACGGAATCATGAACACCAGCGAGCTGACGTTCAACGCGATCTGGTGCCCGGCCACCACGGTGGCGCCAAGGCTGCCGATCAGCAGCGCGATCACCGCAAAGATGCTCGACTCGGCGAACACCGCGACGCCGATCGGCAGACCGATAGCCAGCAAACGCTTGATCACCGCCCATTGTGGCCAGTCGAAACGGTTGAACAGTTCGCTCGACTTGTAGGCCGGCGCCCAGCGCTCATAACCGGCCAGGCCCAACGCCATCACCCACATCACGATCGCCGTGGCCCAGCCGCAACCGACGCCGCCCATGGCCGGCACGCCGAAGTGACCGTAAATGAACACGTAGTTCAGGGGAATGTTCAGCGCCAGGCCGCACAGGCCCAGCACCATCGCCGGCCGCGTGCGACCGAGGCCGTCACTGGTGCAGCGCAGCACATGGTAGAAGGCCACCGCCGGCAGACCACTGGCGATGCCGTGCAGGTACTGCATGCACGGGCCGATCAGTTCCGGATCGACTTTCATCAGGTGCAGGATCGGTTCGGCGCTGAACAGCATGCCGGTCGCCATCAGCCCGACCACCAGTGCCAGCCACAAGGCCTGCCGCACGATCGGGCCAATCTCGCTGTGGGTCCCCGCGCCGAAGCGCTGGGCGACTTTCGGCGTGGTGGCAAGCAAAGTGCCGGTCATCAGCAGGAACACCGGCACCCAGATCGAGTTGCCCAGCGCCACGGCCGCCAGATCCTTTGGCCCGACACGACCGGCCATCACCGCATCGACGAAGCCCATGGCGGTGGTTGCCAGTTGCGCGATCATGATCGGCAAGGCCAGGCCGAGCAGATTCTTCAGCTCCAGGCGAACCCGGGCAGGGCGGTTGAGGGAAACGGCAGCAGGGCGTTCAGTTACGGAATTCACAGGCAAAGCGTCCACAGGGGTTGATACGCAAGGCCGGGCATTCTACGCCGCTGACGTTATGGTCAGGAAAAATCCTCTGTTGCGGATTTGTAATCGCCTTCGAACGATCAAGAAATTACAGCTTGCTGGCTCATCGCACTCCCAGCGCCTACACTGCCGATCCGCCCAAGGAGCCCCGCCATGCTGATTGTTGCCGACGAAAATATCCCGCTGCTCGATGCCTTTTTTGCCGGTTTCGGCGAGATCCGCCGGGTGCCGGGCCGTTCCATTGACCGGGCCACGGTCGAGCAGGCCGACGTGCTGCTGGTGCGCTCGGTGACGAACGTCAACCGCGCGTTGCTCGAAGGCAGCAAGGTGCGGTTTGTCGGCACCTGCACCATCGGTACCGATCACCTGGAGCTCGATTATTTCAACGAGGCTGGCATTACCTGGTCCAGCGCACCCGGCTGCAACGCCCGAGGCGTGGTCGATTACGTGCTTGGCAGCCTGATGACCCTGGCCGAAATCGAAGGCGTGGATTTGAGTGAACGCACCTATGGCGTGATCGGTGCCGGTGAAGTCGGTGGTCGCCTGATCAAGGTCCTCAGGGGCCTGGGCTGGAACGTGAAAGTCTGCGATCCGCCGCGTCAGGCGGCCGAAGGCGGCGACTATGTCGGCCTGGAGCAGATCATCGCGCAGTGCGACGTGATCAGTCTGCACACGCCACTGACCCGCGACGGCGACGGCGCGACCTGGCACTTGTTCAACGAGCAACGTTTGCAGCAACTCAAGCCGGGCGCCTGGCTGATCAACGCCGCCCGTGGCCCGGTGGTGGATAACACCGCGTTGCGCGAAGTGCTGCTGGAGCGTGAAGACCTGCAGGCGGTGCTCGATGTCTGGGAAGCCGAACCGCAAGTGGATGTGGCGCTGGCCGAACTCTGTGTACTGGCTACCCCGCATATCGCCGGTTACAGCCTCGATGGCAAGCAACGCGGCACGGCGCAGATCTATCAGGCTTACTGCGAATTCATCGGTCAGCCTGCCAGCATTCAGCTCGGCGATCTGTTGCCGGCACCGTGGTTGTCGGAAGTTTCCCTGCATGCCGACAGCGATCCGGCGTGGGCACTGGCGATGTTGTGCCGTGGCGTGTACGACCCGCGCCGGGACGATGCGGATTTCCGCCGCACCCTGTTGGGTAGTGTCGGTGAGCAGCGTGCGGCGTTCGATGTATTGCGCAAACAATATCCGGTACGGCGCGAGATCGAAGGGCTGAAAGTGCGGATCGAGGGGCATTCCCCGGCATTGCAACAGATCGTGACCGCGCTGGGCGCTGTGGCCGTTTAAGCATCGGGCAGAAAAAACCCGGCCTGGAGGGGCCGGGTCAGGAAGACGGTGGCGATATCACTTTTGTTCGGCAGGCTTGACCAATCGCTTCTCCAGTTCGCGGCAGGCGTTCTGGATCATGTCTTCAGTGATTGGCACTTCGCGCCCATCCTTATCGATAATCGAGCAACCCAGAGGTTGGCCGGGCTTGGTGCGGATCACTTGAATCTTGTCATCGCTGCTGTGTTGCAAGGACATGGCCTGTCTCCTCATCAGGTTGTGTAAGCACAATAAAACCGTCAGGTGACCAGGCTGTGACAACTCCCTTCGATCTTTCCGGAACGGTATCTCCACTCAAGCAGAAATGACCGTTCGTCTCAACCAGGACGTTAGACCGATAGCATCTAGGGGGTAGTCTGGCCGGTCATAATTAACCTGACTCATTGTGATTTGCAGAGTTCCACCCCATTGAGTGTCCAGGTTGGCCCCATTAATCATCACACGACGTGAACCCGAATGATCCCGATGCTTTCCTCGCGCCATCGCCGGGCCTTGCGCCTGACCAGTCATTTTCTTGCGCCGTATCGTTGGCAGGCCTTCGGTGCATTGCTTGCGTTGATCGTTACGGCCGGCATTACGTTGTCGATGGGGCAGGGCATCAAGCTGCTGGTCGATCAGGGATTCATGACCCAGTCTCCGCATCTGCTCAACCAGTCCATTGCTCTGTTCATGCTGTTGGTACTGGGGCTCGCTGTCGGCACTTTTGCCCGGTTTTATCTGGTGTCCTGGATCGGTGAGCGCGTGGTCGCTGATATCCGTCGACAGGTATTCAACCATCTGGTGTACCTGCATCCCGGGTTCTACGAGGACAATCGCAGCTCGGAAATCCAGTCACGGCTGACCGCGGATACAACATTGCTGCAATCGGTGATCGGCTCGTCGCTGTCACTGTTCCTGCGCAATTTGCTGATGGTCATTGGCGGTGTCGTGCTGCTGTTCATCACCAACCCCAAGCTCACCAGTATTGTGGTGATTGCCTTGCCGCTGGTGATCTCGCCGATCCTGATTTTCGGGCGGCGCGTTCGTAACCTCTCCCGGCTGAGTCAGGACCGGATTGCCGACATTGGCAGCTACGTCTCGGAAACCCTCGGCCAGATCAAGACCGTGCAGGCCTACAACCATCAGGTGCAGGACGAACAACGTTTCGCCAGCACCGTCGAGCAGGCGTTCGAAACCGCACGCAAGCGGATATTTCAGCGAGCCTGGCTGATCACGCTGGTGATCGTGCTGGTGCTCGGTGCCGTCGCGGTGATGTTGTGGGTCGGTGGCATGGATGTGATTGCCGGGCGAATTTCTGCCGGTGAACTGGCGGCGTTCGTGTTCTACAGCCTGATCGTCGGCAGTGCCTTTGGTACGTTGAGCGAAGTGATCGGCGAGTTGCAGCGAGCGGCGGGCGCCGCCGAGCGAATCGCCGAACTGCTGCGTTCCGAAAACATCATCCAGCCGCCGAAAGTCGGGCTGGTGACGTTGCCGGAGCGGATCAAAGGCGAGCTGGCGTTGCAGGACGTGCGCTTTTCCTACCCGTCGCGTCCCGAAAGCTTTGCCGTTGACGGCTTGAGTCTGACGGTCAAAGCGGGCGAAACCCTCGCGCTCGTTGGGCCGTCGGGCGCGGGGAAGTCCACGGTGTATGACTTGTTGCTGCGTTTTTACGATCCGCGCGAAGGGCAAATCCTGATCGACGGTGTGCCGCTGACGAGTCTTGATCCGCTGGACCTGCGTCGCTGCTTCGCACTGGTTTCGCAGACCCCGGCGCTGTTCTTCGGCAGCGTCGAAGAAAACATTCGCTACGGCTGCCCGACCGCCACTCTGGAGCAGGTACGGGAAGCCGCGAAAATCGCTCATGCCCACGATTTCATCGAACAAATGCCCGATGGCTACCAGACCCACCTGGGGGACGGCGGTCTCGGCCTGTCAGGCGGACAACGCCAGCGCCTGGCGATCGCCCGGGCATTGCTGGTCGACGCACCGATCCTGCTGCTGGACGAAGCCACCAGCGCCCTCGATGCCCAGAGCGAACACCTGATCCAGCAAGCGCTGCCCAGCCTGATGCAAAACCGCACAACTCTGGTAATCGCCCACCGGTTGGCCACGGTGAAAAACGCCGACCGGATTGCGGTGATGGATCAGGGCAAACTGGTGGCGATCGGTACACATCAGGAACTGATCGCGAGCAATCCGCTGTATGCGCGGTTGGCGGCGTTGCAGTTCAGTGATGGGCATCTGGCTTCGACCGACCAAGTAACCGACCAAGTAAACGACTAAGTAACCGACCATGTAGCCGACCCAGTCGAGCGCCATAAAAAATGCCCGCATCTCTCGATGCGGGCATTTTTGTTTACGTCGATCTTTGCACGATCACTGATCGTCAAAGTACCGCTCATGCCAATCGACCAGCGGTTGCGGCGAGTTGAGTTTCTGACCGTAGATCACCGAGTAGGACAGCACGTTCTGCACGTACTGGCGGGTTTCGTCGAACGGGATGCTTTCCACCCACACGTCGAAGCTCAGGTGGTCGGCACCGCGCAGCCACTGGCGCACGCGGCCGGGACCGGCGTTGTAGGCGGCGGAGGCGAGCACGCGGTTGCCGTTGAACTGGCTGTGCACCTGGCTCAGGTAGGCCGCGCCGAGCTGGATGTTCTTGTCCGGGTCCAGCACTTGCTGCGGCGAGGCCAGCGGAATGCTGAACTTGCGCGCGGTTTCCTTGGCGGTGCCGGGCATCAGTTGCATCAGGCCGCTGGCGCCGACGCCGGAGCGGGCGTCGTCCATGAAGGCACTTTCCTGACGGGTGATGGCGAACACCCAGCTCGAATGCAGGCCGCGGACCTTGGCTTCACGCACGAGAGTGTCGCGGTGGGCCATCGGGAAGCGGATGTCCAGGTCGTCCCAGTACTGCGCCTGGCTGATGGTGCGGATCGCCGGGAAGTACCACTTCAGGTCGTAGGCCAGTTTGGCCTGGGCGACCATTTCATCGCGGTTGAAATGACGGCTGACGTGATACCACTCGCGACGGCCATCGACGATCTGCCCGCGGGCGTGAAACTCCAGCGCACGGCGTACGCCGGGCGTGTTGCGCACCTTGTTGATGGTGGCCTGGCTGAGCACCAGCGGTTTGTTGACCAGCGAATAAGGCAGCTGTGAGCGGTCGGCGGCGAGGAAACCGTAGAAATCCCGTTCTCGTGCAAGGCTCTTGTACAGCGTTTGCGCTTCCGGGTTCTGCGGTTGCGCCAGTTCCAGGCTGCGGGCCTGCCAGTAACGCCAGCGGTTGGTGGTAGCCAGATCCTGGGGCAGACGGCGAGTCAATTGGTAGGCGTCGTCCCAGCGCGCCAGACGCAGAAGAAGGCGCAGGCGCCATTCGGACACGGTGTTGTCGCGCAGTTCCGGGTCATATTTGGTCATCACGTCCAGTGCGCGACTATCGAAACGACGTGCCAGGGTCAGGCCGATCTCCCGGGCGATCGCGACTTTTTCATCACGGGAGAAATGCATGCTGCTGGCGTAGCCATCGAGCAGATCCATGGCCTTGTCCGGATCCTGGCGCGCCAGGCGGCGCAGGCCAAGGCTGACGATATCCGACATCGGCTCATCGGCCGGGGCGAAGCGCGACGGTTGGTTCAGCAACTCAGGTTTTTGCGCAACGTCCACCAGCAGACGCCCGCGTGGGGCGAGGGTGGTCAGACCGTTGACCAGACTGTTGGCCAACGGATAGTTGCGCGCCTGAGCAGCGAGTTTGGTGCGCTCCCAACGCTTTTGCTCGGTTAACTGGCCGTCGGCGGCCCAGATCCCGAACAGTGCATCACAGGCCGCCGGTTGCGATTTGCCGGTCAGCCACAGTTTGTCGGCGTTCGCGTAACCCTCGGCCTTGCGGCCGCTGCTGATCTGGTACTGCGCGTTCAGGCAGTCCAGTTCGGTGAAGTTGAGTTTCGGGTCGTAATACTTGACGAAGGTCGCCCATTCGCCACGGTCGGCCAGCCAGCGCAACCAGCGCAGCTTCATCCAGTTGGCCTGGGGCAGGTCACCGTGTTCGGCGAGGAATTTTTCGATTTCCGCGTTGCTGGCGGTCTTCAGGCGAGCGGTCAGCTCGTCGTAAGCCAGATACGGCTCCAGCGGATAATCGGCGAGGGCCTGGCTGTAGCGAAAATACGGGCCGGTGTCGCCCTTGGCCAGGGCGCGTTTGGCCTCATCGTAATACTGGCGCTGGGTGGACAGGTCCACCGCCTGGGCGGATTGGGCGGCAGCGGCGGTGAGTAGCAAACAGGACAAAACACTGAAAAGGCGACTGCGCATGAGACATCCGGGCAGAGAAATCATGACAAGTGCCGACATTGGCGGCACTGAATTGTCTGTAGCTTAGCCTTTTGCCAGCAGCCGGCGAAAGCTTTGCGGGCCTTGCAGCACAAGTTCGCAACAATTGTTGTGCAGAGTGCGTCAGCGGCGAAATTGCCGGCCTGCTCGGGTCCCGATTCAGGTAGAATGCGCGCCCGGTTTTTGGAGAAGCTCATGACCCTGCTCAAATTCAGCGATGTGTCCCTTGCATTCGGCGCGATGCCGTTGTTGGACAAGGTGTCCTGGCAGATCGCCCGTGGTGAGCGGGTGTGCATCATCGGTCGCAACGGCACTGGCAAGTCCAGCATGATGAAACTGGTCAAGGGCGACCAGAAGCCTGATGACGGCTCGGTGTGGCGTGCCCCCGGTCTGAAAATCGGTGAATTGCCGCAGGAATTGCCGGTGGCCGACGAGCGGACAGTGTTCGACGTGGTCGCCGAAGGCCTCGATGGTGTTGGCGCCTTGCTCGCCGAATATCACCACCTGAGCCAGAACATCGTCACCGACGCCGATCTGGACAAGCTGATGCACGTCCAGCACGACCTCGAAGCCCGTGATGGCTGGCGCCTGCAAACCCTGGTCGACAGTACTCTGAGCCGCCTGCAGTTGCCGGCCGACAAGACCCTCGCCGAGTTGTCCGGCGGCTGGCGTCGTCGTGTGCTGCTGGCGCAGGCGCTGGTGTCCGAGCCGGATCTGCTGCTGCTCGACGAACCGACCAACCACCTGGACATCGGTGCGATTGCCTGGCTGGAAGAAGCACTGAAGGACTTCCAGGGCGCCGTGCTGTTCATCACGCACGACCGTTCCTTCCTGCAAAACCTCGCCACCCGCATCCTCGAACTGGATCGCGGCGGCCTGATCGACTGGAACGGCGACTACGCCAGTTTCCTGGTGCACAAAGAAGCCGCGCTGGCGGCTGAAGAGACTGCCAACGCGCTGTTCGACAAGCGTCTGGCCCAGGAAGAAGTGTGGATTCGTCAGGGCATCAAGGCCCGTCGCACCCGTAACGAAGGTCGCGTACGTGCGCTGAAAGCCCTGCGCGTCGAGCGCAGTGAGCGTCGTGAGCGTACCGGCAAGGCCAACATCCAGCTGGACACCGCAGAGAAGTCCGGCAAGCAGGTAATGGTGCTGGATAACGTGAGCTTCGCGCATCCGGGCGGTCCGTTCCTGATCCGCGATTTCTCCATGGTGCTGCAGCGCGGCGACCGTATCGGCCTGCTCGGCGCCAACGGTACCGGCAAGACCACCCTGCTGAAACTGATGCTCAGCGGTCTGCAACCGACCAGCGGCAAAGTGGAAGAGGGCACCAGGATCGACGTGGCCTACTTCGACCAGTTGCGTCATCAGCTGGATCTGGAAAAGACCGTGATCGACAACGTCGCCGAAGGTCGCGACTTCATCGATATCGACGGCCAGAGCCGCCACGTACTGAGCTACCTCGGCGACTTCCTGTTCAGCCCGCAGCGTGCCCGCACGCCGGTGAAGGCGTTGTCCGGTGGTGAACGTGCACGTCTGCTGCTGGCCAAGCTGTTCAGCAAGCCTGCAAACCTGCTGGTACTCGACGAACCGACCAACGACCTCGACGTTGAAACCCTCGAGCTGCTCGAAGAAGTGCTGCTGACCTTCAACGGCACTGTGTTGATGGTCAGCCACGACCGGGCATTCCTCGACAACGTGGTCACCAGCACTCTGGTCTTCGAAGGTGAAGGCAAGGTTCGCGAATACGTCGGCGGCTACCAGGACTGGATCCGCCAGGGCGGCTCGCCGCGTCTGTTGGGCGTGACCGAGAGCAAGTCCGGCAAGGCCGACCTGAACTCGGCGGTGGTGACTGCCGAACCAGCTCCGGTTGCCGCGCCTGTTGCTGCGGCCCCGGCTGCGAAGAAAAAGCTGAGCTACAAGCTTCAGCGCGAGCTGGAAGCGTTGCCGGGCGACATCGACGCAAAGGAACAGCAGATCGCTGCTGTCGAGGCTGAAATGGCTGAAGCCGGTTTCTACCAGCGTCCGCCAGCCGAGACGGCCAAGGTGATTGCTTCTCTGGAGCAGTTGCAGGCGGAGCTGGATGCGTTGGTGGAGCGTTGGGCCGAGCTGGATGCCTGATTGTTTCCTGGCATGAAAAAGCCCGGCGTCCAGTGATGGACGCCGGGCTTTTTAGCTTTTCACAAGTGCCTGGGATCAGCGTTTGACCAGGTGCACCGCCAGCACATCGCAAGGTGCGCCGTGCAGGACATCGTTGGCGGTCGAGCCCAATAGCAGCGCCAGGCCATGCCGGCCATGGCTGCCGACCACGATCAGGTCGCATTCCTGATCCTTGGCGAAATGGTGGATTTCCTGACGTGGCTGGCCGTAGGTCAGGTGGCAGTTGGAGCCTTCCAGTTCGGTGTACTTGTGCTTCAGGCGCTCGAGGCGCTCCTTGGCCTGATCGAACTGTTGCTGTTGCAGTTGTGACAGATCCATCGGCACGTCACCACCAAAGGCCATGGCCATCGGTTCGACGATATGCACCAGCGACAGCTTGGCGCCATTGCTCACCGACAGCTCTCGGGCGCGGTGGATCACAGGGTCGCACTCTTCGGTCAGATCTACGGCGACCAGGATATGGTGGTAGGGCATGAGGTGCTCCTCGTGAGGGATCAATATTGTTAAGTATGGCTGGTTTCAAGCGCATTGGTTCCAAAGTGACGCAATGTGCTCATGACAAAACGGGAGTAGAGATATGACGGTCTGGCTGGTGGTGTCAATCCTGCTGGTGGTGTTGAGTCCGCTGGCGTGGTTGCGCCCGTCCCGTGCACAGAGTGGCCGGATAGCCTTGCGCACAGAGGCCCGGCGCATCGGACTGGCTATGCAGCTGGCGCCTCAGGAGTGGCCGCACTGGCTGTCTCAGGAGCCACCAAACCCTTGTGCGCAATACCATCGGCCACGGCGCAGCAAGCAGCCGGTGTGCTGGACGTATTGGCAGAAGTCCCCGGGGGTGTGGGTCAATCAGTGGCAGGAAGCCTGCGAAGATCCGCTGCTGCTCAATCATTTCGAGAAATTGCCGGGCAACGTTTTCAAGGTTGAAGCCGACAAGCAGATGATCGCGCTCTATTGGGGCGAGAAGGGTGACGCTTCGGTTTTGCTGGACATTGATGCCACGCTGAAAGCGCTGGCATGACTCGCGGACTTTTCGCGCTGCAACGGTGCGAAACGTCCGGCAGACGAGCAATAAAAAGCCCGACATGATTCATCGGGCGGGGTTGGCCAGGCAGGCCGGAAATTCTTTTTGGCGTTGATTCGGTAAGGTCCGGTCAGCAAAAGTGCGCCTGTTTTCCTTCGTAGTCCAGCGAGCGTAGCCTGTTAAACAAGGCTTGCAGCGAATTAGGGCGACTTTTCTAACTATTAATCTTATGAATGCCCTCACATGCAAGCATGTGTTGGCGGGCTGCGTCTTACAGAAATGACCGCAAAGTCGCATTTCAACCCGTATTTAGGGCGATTGACAATTGTCGGAAATTCCGTGAAGGTGGCGTACCCAAATCAAACGGGCGTATGAATTGAGCGTTTGTATTGCAGACTGCTCCTACAGAATCCCGACTATCGCGTTGGCGGGTGTGCCGGGTGGATTGGTGTCAGCATTGACGAAAAAGCGTCCTGCCGAGCCATTCGCCTGCGTCCGACGTGTACTGTTCAGCTTCCATATCGTGGAGATCAGTTGATGATTTACGAAGGTAAAGCCATCACGGTTAAAGCTCTTGAAAGTGGCATCGTCGAATTAAAATTCGACCTCAAGGGTGAGTCCGTCAACAAGTTCAACCGTCTTACCCTGAACGAACTGCGTCAGGCCGTAGACACCATCAAGGCAGATGCTTCGATCAAGGGCGTGATCGTCAGCAGTGGCAAGGACGTGTTCATCGTCGGCGCCGACATCACCGAATTTGTCGACAACTTCAAGCTGCCGGATGCCGAGCTGGTTGCTGGCAATCTCGAAGCCAACAAGATCTTCAGCGATTTCGAAGACCTCAACGTTCCGACCGTAGCCGCGATCAACGGCATCGCCCTGGGTGGCGGTCTGGAAATGTGCCTGGCAGCGGACTACCGCGTCATGTCCACCAAGGCCAAGATCGGTCTGCCGGAAGTCAAACTGGGCATCTACCCGGGCTTCGGCGGTACCGTGCGTCTGCCGCGCCTGATCGGTGCCGACAACGCTATCGAGTGGATTGCCGCCGGCAAGGAAAACCGTCCTGAAGACGCGCTGAAAGTCGGCGCCGTCGATGCCGTGGTTGCCCCTGAAAAACTGCAGGATGCTGCCCTTGAACTGATCAAGCGCGCCATCTCCGGCGAGTTCGACTACAAAGCCAAGCGCCAGCCGAAGCTGGAAAAGCTCAAGCTGAACGCCATTGAACAAATGATGGCTTTCGAAACCGCCAAAGGTTTCGTGGCTGGTCAGGCCGGCCCGAACTACCCGGCCCCGGTCGAAGCGATCAAGACCATCCAGAAAGCCGCGAACTTCGGTCGCGACAAGGCGCTGGAAGTCGAAGCTGCAGGTTTCGTGAAACTGGCCAAGACCTCTGCTGCGCAGAGCTTGATCGGTCTGTTCCTGAACGATCAGGAACTGAAGAAAAAGGCCAAGGCCTACGACGAAATCGCCAAGGACGTGAAGCAGGCTGCCGTACTGGGTGCCGGCATCATGGGTGGCGGTATCGCCTATCAGTCGGCTTCCAAAGGTACGCCGATCCTGATGAAGGACATCAACGAGCACGGTATCGAGCAAGGTCTGGCTGAAGCCGCCAAGCTGCTGGTTGGTCGCGTTGATAAAGGCCGCATGACCGCCGCGAAAATGGCTGAAGTGCTCAACGGCGTTCGTCCTACGCTGTCCTACGGCGATTTCGGTCACGTCGACCTGGTTGTCGAAGCCGTGGTCGAGAACCCGAAGGTCAAGCAAGCCGTTCTGGCGGAAGTCGAAGACAAGGTCAAAGAGGACACCATCCTCGCGTCCAACACCTCGACCATTTCCATCAGCTTGCTGGCCAAGGCCCTCAAGCGTCCGGAAAACTTCGTCGGCATGCACTTCTTCAACCCGGTGCACATGATGCCGCTGGTGGAAGTGATCCGTGGCGAGAAGTCCAGCGAGCTGGCTGTTGCGACCACCGTTGCCTACGCCAAGAAAATGGGCAAGAACCCGATCGTCGTCAATGACTGCCCGGGCTTCCTGGTCAACCGCGTACTGTTCCCGTACTTCGGCGGTTTCGCCAAGCTGGTCAGCGCCGGTGTGGACTTCGTCCGTATCGACAAGATCATGGAGAAATTCGGCTGGCCGATGGGCCCGGCATACCTGATGGACGTGGTCGGCATCGACACCGGTCACCACGGTCGTGACGTAATGGCTGAAGGCTTCCCGGACCGCATGAAGGACGACCGTCGTTCGGCCATCGACGTGCTTTACGAAGCCAAGCGTCTGGGTCAGAAGAACGGCAAGGGCTTCTATGCCTACGAGGCCGACAAGAAAGGCAAGCAGAAGAAAGTCGCCGATCCGTCGGTACTGGAAGTGCTCAAGCCGATCGTCTACGAGCAGCGCGAAGTCACTGACGAAGACATCATCAACTGGATGATGATCCCGCTGTGCCTGGAAACCGTGCGTTGCCTGGAAGACGGCATCGTCGAAACCGCCGCCGAAGCCGACATGGGTCTGGTCTACGGTATTGGTTTCCCTCCATTCCGTGGTGGTGCGCTGCGCTACATCGACTCGATCGGTGTTGCCGAGTTCGTTGCCCTGGCCGACCAGTACGCTGATTTGGGCGCGCTGTACCACCCGACCGCGAAGCTGCGCGAAATGGCCAAGAACGGCCAGAGCTTCTTCGGTTAAGCGCCCCCAACTAGAGTGAGAGTGAACTTATGAGCTTGAATCCTAGAGACGTCGTGATTGTCGACTTCGGTCGTACTCCGATGGGCCGCTCCAAGGGCGGCATGCACCGCAACACTCGCGCCGAAGACATGTCGGCGCACCTGATCAGCAAACTGCTGGAACGCAATACCAAGGTCGATCCTGCAGAAGTCGAGGACGTGATCTGGGGCTGTGTGAACCAGACCCTGGAGCAGGGCTGGAACATCGCGCGCATGGCGTCGCTGATGACCCAGATCCCGCACACCTCGGCCGGCCAGACCGTCAGCCGTCTGTGCGGCTCGTCGATGAGCGCGCTGCACACCGCCGCGCAAGCGATCATGACCGGCAACGGTGACGTATTCGTGGTTGGTGGCGTCGAGCATATGGGCCACGTGAGCATGATGCACGGTGTCGATCCGAACCCGCACATGTCCCTGTACGCGGCGAAAGCCTCGGGCATGATGGGCCTGACCGCTGAAATGCTGGGCAAGATGCACGGCATCACTCGCGAACAGCAGGACGCCTTTGGCGTGCGTTCCCACCAGTTGGCCCACAAGGCGACTGTGGAAGGCAAGTTCAAGGACGAAATCATCCCGATGCAGGGTTACGACGAGAACGGTTTCCTGAAAACCTTCGACTACGACGAAACCATTCGTCCGGAAACCACCCTGGAAAGTCTGGCGGCTCTGAAGCCGGCGTTCAATCCAAAGGGCGGCACCGTGACTGCCGGCACTTCGTCGCAGATCACCGATGGTGCTTCGTGCATGATCGTGATGTCGGCGCAGCGTGCGCAGGACCTGGGCATCCAGCCAATGGCCGTGATTCGTTCGATGGCAGTGGCAGGTGTGGATCCGGCGATCATGGGCTATGGTCCGGTACCGGCTACTCAGAAAGCACTTAAACGTGCAGGCCTGGGTATCAACGATATCGACTTCTTCGAGCTCAACGAAGCGTTCGCCGCACAGGCCCTGCCAGTGCTGAAAGACCTGAAAGTGCTCGACAAGATGAATGAGAAGGTTAACCTGCACGGCGGCGCGATCGCCCTGGGTCACCCGTTCGGTTGCTCCGGTGCCCGTATTTCCGGCACTTTGCTGAACGTGATGAAGCAGAATGGCGGCACCTTCGGGGTGGCCACCATGTGCATTGGCCTCGGCCAAGGCATCTCCACCGTCTTCGAACGCGTTTAAGCGTCTCGTCGATGGAAGCCGGGGCCAAGTGCCCCGGTTTTTGTTTTTGCGGATTTATTTTTGTTTTTATTTTGAAAAAATTTGAGTGAGGGCCGAAGCATGCCGATACAACCTGGGCTCTACCAACATTACAAAGGTCCGCAGTACCGCGTATTCAGTGTCGCGCGGCATTCCGAGACCGAAGAAGAAGTGGTCTTTTACCAAGCCCTGTATGGCGATTATGGCTTTTGGGTGCGTCCCTTGAGCATGTTCCTGGAGTCTGTCGAAGTTGACGGCGAGCAGGTCCCACGCTTTGCTTTGGTGCAAGCCGAACCGAGCCTTTTTTCGAAGCCGTAAGGCGAGTGCGCGCAAAACCCTGCGCTTGACCTCACCTTGTAGCCACTATATATAGCGGTGCCGCGTCAGGCGCCAACCGCCTTTCACTTCTAGAATTCAGGAATTTTCTGATCCATGGGCAAATCGCTGGTCATTGTGGAATCCCCGGCTAAGGCCAAGACCATCAACAAGTATCTGGGCAACCAATACGTGGTGAAGTCGAGTATCGGCCATATCCGAGACCTGCCCACCAGCGGTTCGGCTAGCGCCAGCAAGGAGCCTGCCGCCAAGCGCGGCAAGGCTGCTGCGGGCGAAGCGCCAGCGCTGTCGCCGAAAGAGAAGGCGCGCAAGCAGCTGGTCTCGCGCATGGGTGTCGATCCCGATCACGGCTGGAAAGCCAAGTACGAGATCCTCCCGGGCAAGGAAAAGGTCATCGAAGAGCTGCGCCGGCTCGCCAAGGATGCTGACACCATCTATCTCGCAACCGACTTGGATCGCGAGGGGGAAGCCATTGCCTGGCACCTGCGCGAAGCCATCGGTGGTGACGACAGCCGCTACAAGCGTGTGGTGTTCAACGAAATCACCAAGAAAGCGATTCAGGAAGCCTTCTCGGAGCCGGGCGAGCTCGATATCGATCGAGTGAACGCCCAGCAGGCCCGTCGTTTCCTCGACCGCGTCGTCGGCTACATGGTCTCGCCGCTGTTGTGGGCCAAGATCGCCCGTGGCCTGTCCGCCGGTCGCGTGCAATCGGTTGCCGTGAAACTGGTGGTCGAGCGCGAGCGTGAAATCCGCGCGTTCAACCCGGAAGAGTACTGGGAAGTGCACGCCGACCTCGGCACCGCCAAAGGCTCGACCGTGCGTTTCGAAGTGGCTCGCGAGAAAGGCGAAGCCTTCAAGCCGCTGAACGAAGCGCAGGCGACGGCCGCGCTGGAGAAGCTCAAGTCCTCCAGCTACAGCATCGTCAAGCGTGAAGACAAACCGACCAGCAGCAAACCGTCGGCACCGTTCATCACCTCCACACTGCAACAGGCCGCCAGCAACCGCTTGGGCTTCGGTGTGAAGAAAACCATGATGATGGCCCAGCGTCTCTACGAAGCCGGCTACATCACTTATATGCGTACCGACTCGACCAACCTCTCGGCTGATGCCGTGGCGATGGCGCGCGATTACATCGAAACCGAGTTTGGCAAGAAGTACCTGCCGGAGTCGCCGAACGTCTACAGCAGCAAGGAAGGCGCACAAGAGGCTCACGAAGCGATCCGTCCTTCCGACGCCAACACCACGCCAAGCAAGCTGGCTGGCATGGAGCGTGATGCAGAGCGCCTCTACGAGCTGATCTGGCGCCAGTTCCTGGCGTGCCAGATGCTGCCGGCGCAATATCTGTCGACCACCGTCAGCGTGGCCGCTGGCGACTTCGAGCTGCGTGCCAAGGGCCGCATCCTGAAGTTCGACGGTTACACTCGCGTCCTGCCGCAAATCACCAAGCCTGGCGACGACGATGTCCTGCCGGACATGGCGCAGGGCGACGTGATGAAGCTGATCAAGCTCGATCCGACCCAGCATTTCACCAAGCCACCGGCCCGTTACTCGGAAGCCAGTCTGGTGAAGGAAATGGAAAAGCGCGGCATTGGCCGTCCTTCGACCTATGCGGCGATCATTTCGACCATTCAGGATCGCGGCTACGTGACCCTGCACAACCGTCGTTTCTATTCGGAAAAGATGGGCGACATCGTTACCGAGCGTCTGTCGGAGAGCTTCTCGAATCTCATGGACTACGGCTTCACCGCCGGCATGGAAGAGAACCTCGATGACGTGGCCCAGGGCGAGCGCGACTGGAAAAACGTGCTGGACGAGTTCTACGGCGACTTCAAGAAGAAACTCGAAGTGGCTGAAAACCCGGAAGCCGGCATGCGCGCCAACCAGCCGGTGATGACCGACATTCCGTGCACCACTTGCGGCCGTCCGATGCAGATTCGTACTGCCTCGACTGGCGTGTTCCTCGGTTGCTCGGGCTACAGCCTGCCGCCGAAAGAGCGCTGCAAGGCCACCGTCAACCTTGTGCCGGGCGATGAAATCGCAGCGGACGACGAGGGTGAATCGGAATCCCTGGTGCTGCGTGGCAAACACCGCTGCCCGATCTGCAGCACGGCAATGGATGCTTATCTGCTCGACGAGAAGCGCAAGCTGCACATCTGCGGTAACAACCCGGATTGCGCTGGCTACGAAATCGAAGAAGGCAGCTATCGCATCAAGGGCTACGAAGGTCCGAGCCTGGAATGCGACAAATGCGGCAGCGAAATGCAGCTCAAGACCGGTCGTTTCGGCAAGTTCTTCGGTTGCACCAACGCGACCTGCAAGAACACCCGCAAGCTGCTGAAGAGCGGTGATGCGGCGCCGCCGAAGATGGACCCGGTGAAGATGCCTGAGCTGAAATGCGAGAAGGTCAACGACACCTACATCCTGCGCGACGGTGCATCCGGCCTGTTCCTGGCGGCCAGCCAGTTCCCGAAAAACCGCGAGACCCGTGCTCCGCTGGTGATCGAGATTCTGCCGCACAAGGATGAGATTGATCCGAAGTATCACTTCCTGTGCGAAGCGCCTCAGAAAGATCCAGATGGTCTGCCGGCAGTGATCCGCTACAGCCGCAAGACCAAGGAGCAATACGTCCAGACCGAAGTCGACGGCAAGCCGACGGGCTGGAAGGCGTTCTTCGACGGTGGGAAGTGGACGGTTGAGGACAAGCGTCCGGCAAAAGCCAAGGCTTGAGCAAACGCTGATCTGAGGGTGCGCTGATCAGGCACCCTCAATATAAAAGGCCGCATGACAACCTTCGGGTTTTCATGCGGCCTTTTTGTTTAATGCTTGCGGTCGGATCGGCTGATCCATGACACTGTCCGGCCTGTGTGAAGCAATTATTTCGTTGTGGAGAGTGCCGACATGGCCCACGAACTCTATACCCGTACCAATCAGAAGATCTATTTCGCGGGTTTGTCGCTGGAAGCGCTGGCCAGGGCCGAAGAGGGGCGGGCGATGAATTCGCTGGCACTGATTCAGGCCGGGCGTGAATCGGCGTTGTTCCATCTCTATGGTGCGTTGCTGGGGTTGTGTCACGAAATTGCCGGATTCTACAGGCTGCCGCAGGCCAATGCGCCACGGGCGGAAACGCTGCTGAATCGCGAAGTGCTGGAGTCGATTGCCATTCCAGAGTTGGCCGAGATGGTGGAGTTGGCAGGAAATCCGGAAACCTGGCTGGCTAAATTGCTGGCGGCGCATTCGGCGTTGTTTCAGCCGCCACGGGTACCGCACAAGCCAAAAGGCGATGTGACTCAACCACTGATTCAGGCGGTTAATCTGGATGAAGAGCAGGCGCCCGAAGAATTGAGTCGTGAGGAGCTGGAGAGCTGGCGACAGAACCTGAAGGGTCTGGCTATCCGTTTTCGTGAAGGCTTGAACGAGTGCTGATGGCTTCTTGGCCGGTGGCGACGAGATGCGTGCTGCTGGTCAAGATCCTGAGCGAATCCTGAGCGATCTCTATATAATCCCTGCCTTTCGTGGAGAACAGACCTATATGCCAACGTCCTTTCTAGAAATTGTCGAGCTACCAGACGGCCGAATCGAACTGCGCAGGGCCGAGGATGAGGGGTCTCTGGTGACTCTGGATTTCTCCGAGGATGCCAAGGCATTTCTGCAGGGCCAGCACGTTGAAATTGCCAAAGCGATGCTGAGCGTCGGCGTGCAAATGGCCGGTCGAATGGTTGAAGGCGAGTTTGATAAGGAAGAGGGGCCGCGGGTTCTTCATTGAGCACCACCCGTCGATTATCGCTTCGGTTCGGCTTCCCTATCCCTTGAGAAGCCCCGCGCTCTAAGTAGCGCGCATGCAGTCAGCCCAATCGAATATTCAAGCTTTGAGCGTCCCCGGTGCGGGCGGCGCTGATCAGTTGTTGGCGTGAGCCTGAGTTGAGCGGGTTCAACCATGTCACCACGGTGTGGCTACGACCCAGGCGCAGGGCTTCACAAGCCAGTTGCTGTGCGCTCTGTGCGCCGCGCGGTTGCAGCAGCAGGATGCGTTCTCGATTCAGTCCGGCATCTCGCAGCCAGGCCTGGGTAAGGCTCGCTGGCGGCGCAATCAAGGTGAGCCAGCGTGCGTCCTGATCCTCACTCAATTCACGAAGTATCGGTGCCAGCAGGTTCAGGCAGTTCCCGGCCGCGCCGCGCAGCGACAGTTCACTGAACGCTTCGGGTTCGACATTCCATGGGCGCTCGGTTACATCCTTGAGGATGGGGGGCAGCGGTTGCGCCAGGAATGCCTCGAACAACGGCAGTTGTGTTTGCTGAGGTACGTGTGGGAACTGCATAAAGCCTCCTTTAGCGGCGGATTACGCCGACACTCAAGCCTTCGATCACCAGTTCCTGATCTTTCAGGTTGACTTCGATAGGGGCAAACTCAGGATTTTCGGCGATCAGCCAGACTTTGCTGCCATCGCGCTTGAAGCGTTTGACCGTCACTTCGTCGCCGATCCGGGCAACCACGATCTGACCGTTGCGTGCTTCCCGGGTCGTGTGAACTGCCAGCAGGTCACCGTCGAAAATACCGATGTCCTTCATGCTCATCCCGTGAACGCGCAACAGGTAGTCGGCGCGAGGGTGGAAGAAGGCCGGGTTGATGTTGCAGGACTCTTCGATGTGCTGTTGAGCGAGAATCGGTGCGCCGGCGGCCACGCGGCCGATGATCGGCAGGGTGGATTCGTCAACCTTGGCTTCGAAGCCGGGGATTCGAATGCCGCGAGAAGCGCCCGGGGTCATTTCAATTGCGCCTTTACGGGCGAGCGCCTTGAGGTGCTCTTCGGCGGCGTTGGGGGATTTGAAACCCAGTTCCTGAGCGATTTCCGCACGGGTCGGCGGGTAGCCGTTGTCTTCGAGGCAGCGTTTGATAAAGGCCAGAATCTCGGCTTGGCGTGGCGTCAGCTTAATCATATTGATCGCTCTGTCTTTTTATACAGTGACTGGGATTATATACAGTGAGTCGGTCTTGGCAATGGCCGTTTTTTCGCAGGCCGCCGGACGGTCAGTGACGGCGTCGATTAATGTGGCGTCCCTGTTGTGGTTAAATAACTGACCGACCATTCCCAAAACGAACTGGCAGGCTTGACAAGGCATAGGCTGAAACGTATGTTTCAAACAAGTGTTTGTCAGGCGGAGTAGTCATGGCCCAGTCGGAAACCGTTGAACGCATTCTTGATGCTGCAGAACAGCTGTTCGCGGAAAAAGGTTTCGCCGAAACCTCATTGCGTCTGATCACCAGCAAGGCAGGGGTCAACCTCGCTGCGGTGAACTATCACTTCGGCTCGAAGAAGGCGTTGATCCAGGCGGTTTTCTCGCGCTTCCTCGGTCCGTTCTGCATCAGTCTCGACAAAGAGCTTGAGCGGCGTCAGGCCAAGCCAGAGAACAAGCCTTCGCTTGAAGAGCTGCTGGAAATCCTCGTCGAGCAGGCACTGGTGGTGCAACCACGCAGTGGCAATGATCTGTCGATCTTCATGCGCTTGCTCGGTCTTGCATTCAGTCAGAGCCAGGGCCACTTGCGCCGCTATCTGGAAGACATGTACGGCAAGGTATTCCGCCGCTACATGCTGCTGGTGAACGAAGCCGCACCGCGTATTCCTCCTATCGAACTGTTCTGGCGTGTTCACTTCATGCTCGGTGCTGCGGCGTTCAGCATGTCGGGTATCAAGGCTTTGCGCGCGATCGCCGAGACCGATTTCGGCGTCAACACCTCCATCGAGCAGGTGATGCGCCTGATGGTGCCGTTTCTGGCGGCCGGCATGCGTGCCGAAACCGGTGTCACTGATACTGCGATGGCCACCGCGCAGCTGCGACCACGCAGCAAATCAGCGCCGGCGCCTGCCAAGGTTTAACGGTCCATGGGTGGGCGCGGCAGCTGACATCCGCTAAGCTAGCCGCCCATGCCGACTCTCGTTCTGAACCCGTTTCTCATTGAAATCACCAACCTGCCGGGCAAAGCCCCTGGCGGTGGTTTCGTGGGTAGCGGGTTTTTCGTTTTCAAGGAATCTCTATGACTGCTGGCCTGCAAGGCTCGTTGATGGTGGACGTCGCCGGTACCTGGCTGACGGCCGAAGATCGCCAATTGTTGCGTCAGCCCGAAGTGGGCGGCCTGATCATTTTCGCCCGTAACATCGAGCACCCACGTCAGGTGCGTGAGCTGAGCGCTGCAATCCGTGCCATTCGTCCGGACCTGCTGCTGGCGGTGGACCAGGAAGGCGGTCGCGTCCAGCGCCTGCGTCAGGGCTTTGTGCGTTTGCCGGCCATGCGTGCCATCGCTGACAACCCGAATGCCGAATATCTGGCCGAGCAATGCGGCTGGATTATGGCTACAGAAGTGCTGGCTGTCGGTCTCGATCTGAGCTTTGCCCCCGTGCTGGACCTGGATTACCAGCGCAGCGCGGTGGTCGGCACCCGTTCATTCGAGGGCGATCCGGAGCGTGCAGCACTGCTCGCCGGTGCTTTCATCAAAGGCATGAACAGCGCAGGCATGGCCGCCACCGGCAAGCACTTCCCCGGCCACGGCTGGGCGGAAGCGGACTCTCACGTCGCGATCCCCAATGACGAGCGCAGTCTTGAAGAGATCCGCGCCAACGACCTGATACCGTTCGCCAAACTGAGCAAGCAATTGGCTGCCGTCATGCCGGCCCATGTGATTTATCCGCAAGTCGATGCGCAGCCGGCCGGTTTCTCCCGTCGCTGGTTGCAGGACATCCTGCGCGGCGAGTTGCAGTTCGACGGCGTGATTTTCAGTGACGACCTGTCGATGGCCGGCGCGCATGTGGCAGGCGATGCTGCCAGCCGTATCGAAGCCGCGCTCAGCGCCGGTTGCGATATGGGCCTGGTGTGCAACGACCGCGCTGCCGCCGAGTTGGCCTTGAGCGCCGCGCAACGTATGAAGGTCAAGCCGTCGCCACGCATCGCACGGATGCGCGGTCAGGCGTTCGCCAGCACCGAATACCGTCAGGATCCGCGCTGGCTGACCGCTGTCGGCGCGCTCAAAGACGCTCAACTGATCGATTAAGGATTTTTCGCTATGACGGTTTACGCAATCATCGGTGGCACCGGCCTGACCCAGCTGGAAGGCCTGAGCATTCGTCAGTCGCTGGCAGTGGATACGCCTTATGGTGCGCCATCGGCTGAAGTCCAGATTGGCGAATACGCCGGCAAGGAAGTGCTGTTCCTCGCTCGCCACGGCCACCCGCATCGCTTCCCGCCACACAAGGTCAACTATCGCGCCAATCTCTGGGCGTTGAAGCAGGCCGGGGCCGAAGCAATCATCGCGGTCAACGCCGTGGGTGGTATTCATCCGGCAATGGGCACCGGACATTTCTGCGTACCGCATCAGATCGTCGACTACACCAGCGGTCGCGAACACACCTATTTCGCCGATGATCTGGAGCATGTCACGCACATCGACTTCAGCTTTCCCTACAGTGAGCCACTGCGTCAGCAACTGATTGCTGCGCTGGCCGACGAAGGCTGCGAATACAGCGACCAAGGCGTTTACGCCTGCACCCAGGGCCCGCGCCTGGAAACCGTGGCCGAGATCGTGCGCCTGGAGCGTGATGGCTGCGACATCGTTGGTATGACCGGCATGCCGGAAGCGGCGTTGGCCCGTGAGCTGGATCTGGATTACGCCTGTCTGTCACTGGTGGTGAACCCGGCGGCAGGCAAGACCACTGAAGTGATCACCATGGCCGAAATCGAGCAGGCGCTGCACGACGGCATGGGCAAGGTGAAGTCGACGTTGGCGCGGGTACTCAAGGGCTGAGTCTGGCTCGAAACCGAGCCGAGCCTTTCGCGGGCAAGCCCGCTCCCACAGAGATCG
>NZ_JBSVWF010000082.1:0-21444 GCF_054071635.1 Pseudomonas sp. SDO52101_S400
CACATTTGAAATGCACTCCCTTGTGGGAGCGAGCCTGCTCGCGAAGGCGTCGACCTGCCGGACACCACACATTTATGAGCCAGAAACAAAAATGCCAGGCGCGATGCCTGGCATTTTTTTGTAGCTCATCCAACCCGCAAAGGCGAATCAAAATGGCAGTTTCATACCGGCCGGCAGGTTCATGCCAGCGGTCATGCTGCCCATCTTGGCCTGGCTGTTGGCTTCGATCTGACGCACGGCGGCGTTTACGGCAGCGGCCACCAGATCCTCGACCACTTCACGGTCGTCTTCGTCCAGGCCCGGCAGCACGCTTGGGTCGATGCTGACTTTTTTCACGTCATGACGGCCGGTCATCACCACGGTGACCAGATCGCCGCCGGCCTTGCCGGTGACTTCTGCGTTGGCCAGCTCTTCCTGCATCTTGGCCATTTTTTCCTGCATCTGCTGTGCCTGCTTCATCAGGCCGGCCATGCCACCTTTCATCATGGTAATCACCTCAAAAGTACTTGGATCAATACAGCGTCCGGCCACTTCAGCCGAACGCCTTCAGTTATTAGCCCTGACTGACCAGGGCGTCGACAGGTTCAATAGTATCGTGTCGCACGACCGCACCGAACTGCTGCACCATCTGCTGGATGAACGGATCGCCGTGGATCGATTCCTCAGCCTCGCGCTGGCGGTTGGCACGGCGCCGGGACGCGGCCTGGGCCGGGGTTTCCTGCTCGGGCTTGATCAGCTCCATGCTCAGGTTCAGCGTGCGACCGTGGTACTGGTTCAGCGCATCGTTCAGACGACGTTGCTGAGTGGCGTTGAACAAGGCGCTGTGGGCCGGGTCCAGGTGCATCAGCCAGTTGTCGCCATCGACTGCGATCAGCGTGCAGTTGGCGGCGATGCTGCCGGTCATGCCGGAAATCGGCAATTTCGGAAACAGTTCCAGCCATTGCAGGGCCAGACCGGTGGCCGGCGCGGCGGCGGGTTCCGGCTCAGGCTCCGGTGCCGGATCGGCGGCGTGTTCACTGGCCAGATCGTCGAGGTAACTGTAGGCCGAATCCATGTCCGGCTCGATGTAGTCCTCGTCGAGCGGCGGCTCATCGTCCATGTCCATGCCCGGCGTAAAGGCATCGACTTCGGCCACGGATGGCTCGGGGATCGGCGCAGCGGCCCACTCCGGGGCATCCGGCACAACGCTGTCCGGGGTCGGCAGCGGCATCGGCGGCAAATCAGGTTGTTCGGCAGTGGTTTCCAGCACCGGCTCAACCACTGGCTGCTGCACAGGCGCCGTTTCTACCGGGTCGTTCCAAGGCAGATCGACGACTTCCTCGACGGCGGCCGGTTCGGGCTCTGGCACTGGCTCGGGAACGGGTTCAGGCGCAATCACCGGGGTAACCGGGACGGGCTCGGGAACAGGTGCAGGCGCTGGAGCAATCACCGGAGCCGGCGCAACAGCCGCAGCAACTACCGGCGCTGGTTTCGGCGCGGCAGCCACTGAGTTTGCGGAATCAACTGTGGCCTGGCTGATCCCCACTGGCTTTAGCGGTTGCCTCGGGGCGTCCGCCGTGTCTGCCGGCCGGAAGGCCAGCATCCGCAGCAGCACCATTTCGAAACCGCCTCGCGGGTCCGGCGCCAGCGGCAAGTCGCGGCGACCGATCAGGCCCATCTGGTAATAGAACTGCACGTCTTCGGCCGGCAAGGCCTGGGCCAGCGCCAGCACCCGGTCACGGTCGCCGTGGCCGTTGTCGACACCTTCCGGCAAGGCCTGGGCGATGGCGACACGGTGCAGCACATTGAGAATTTCCGAGAGCACGCCGTTCCAGTCCGGGCCCTGTTCGGCCAGGTGGCGCACGGCTTCGAGCAATGCCTTGGCGTCGCCTTCGATCAGAGCGTGCAACACGTCATAGACCTGACCGTGATCCAGCGTACCGAGCATCGCCCGTACGTCGGTGGCCAGAACCTTGCCTTCACCGAAGGCGATGGCCTGATCGGTCAGGCTCATGGCGTCACGCATCGAACCGTCGGCCGCACGGCCGAGCAGCCACAGGGCGTCGTCTTCGAACGGTACGTTTTCGGCGGTCAGGACATGAGTCAAATGCTCGACCACACGCTCAGGCGTCATGTTCTTCAGGGAGAACTGCAGGCATCGCGACAAAATCGTTGCCGGAAGTTTCTGCGGGTCGGTAGTCGCCAGGATGAACTTGACGTAGGGCGGCGGCTCTTCGAGGGTTTTCAGCAGCGCATTGAAGGAATGGCTGGAGAGCATGTGCACTTCGTCGATCAGGTAGACCTTGAAGCGCCCGCGGCTCGGGGCGTACTGCACGTTGTCGAGCAGTTCGCGGGTGTCTTCGACCTTGGTCCGGCTCGCGGCGTCGATCTCGATCAGGTCGACAAAGCGGCCTTCATCGATCTCGCGGCACACCGAACACTCGCCGCAAGGGCTTGAAGTGATACCTGTTTCACAGTTCAGGCATTTGGCGATGATCCGCGCAATCGTGGTCTTGCCGACCCCCCGCGTACCGGTGAACAGGTAGGCGTGGTGCAGGCGCTGGCTGTCCAAGGCATTGATCAGAGCCTTGAGCACATGGGTCTGGCCGACCATTTCGCGGAACGAGCGCGGACGCCATTTACGTGCAAGAACCTGATAACTCATCGAAAACCGTCGCGGCAAAGGAAGCAGAAGCGGCTAATGCTAGCGGAGCAAGGCCAAAATTGCATCCGGTGCGCTCTTCTATTCTGGCTAAGCTGCATGGGCGGGGGCTTTTGTCGGCACGGGAACGGGAATTACCGGAGCATTTATGCGGTGGGCCGTGGGGGCAATACTGGGAATCAGCCTGAACGTGATGGCGGCGCAACCGCCGCTGCGCTTCGCCATGGCCGACAGCTGGGCGATGCCGCTGGTGCAATACGAACGTGGCCGACCGGCCCAGGGCATTCTTTACGACATGATGCTCAGCCTCGCGACCCAGGTCGGCGCGCCGGCGGAGTTTCACGTGCTGCCCCGCACCCGGGTGCAGAACGCCATGGAACACGGTGAAGTCGACGTACGCTGTTATGCCGCGCAATCGTGGCTGCCGAACCAGTCCGGCGATTACATCTGGAGCATTCCGCTGCTGTTCCAGCGCGACCTGCTGGTCAGCCGTCAGGATCAACCACCCAGCATCGATCCGACTCACCTGCCCCGCCAGTCGATCGGCACCGTGCTCGGCTACAGCTACCCCACGCTTCAGCCGCTGTTCGACGCCGACCGTTTATGGCGCGAAGACGCACGCAACCAGGAACAGGTCCTGGACAAGCTGCTGGCCGGTCGCTACCGATACGCCGTGAGCAATCAATGGACCCTGGACTGGTTCAACCAGCGCCTGCTGCCGGGGCAGCAACTGCAAGGGGTGGCGGTATTGCAGGAGCAGCAGGTTGGCTGCTACGTACGCAACGATCCGAAAGTCCCGGTGCAGCGGATATTGAGGACGTTGCTGCGGATGAAAATATCGGGGGAGATTGATGACATTATTCGGTTGTATACCGGGAGCTCGGACGGCGAACGGTAAGCCAGCCCCTCAATGCCCCGCCGTATCGCGAAATTTCTGGTACTCGTGATACTCGACCCACGCGACCACATCGTACGGCACGTAAAGCTTCAGCCTGGCGCGGGAGATGGCGATGTACACGGCGCAGATCCGCTGATCGAACGCGTAGGCATCCTTGAATTTCTCGTTGGTCAGCAGCCCGGGTGTCAGCAGCACCTTGTCGAACTCCATGCCGCCCGCCTCTTCTGCCAGCATCAACATGCAGCAGTGGTCGGCGTTGTCGATCATTCGGTTCAGGCGTGTCAGGTCGGCAATCATGAAGCCGTTTTCCAGCTTGGCCTTGACCCGCAGAAACGACTCGTCGAACTGGTTGGCGTCGCACACGGCTTGCCAGTCGGGCAGGTCACTGAAGTACGGATGCACGCCGTTTTCGCTGAATTCGGAACGGTAGAAGTCGGGCTTGAACAGTTCAATGGCGGTGGCCATGAAATGCTTCAGATCATCCTGAGTTCGCTTGTCCGGAAATCTGAATTTGCAGTTGGAATCGTGCAGGTGGATGGCCCAGATCATGGTGTCCCAAGGCGATGCCGTCAGCACCACGCATCCCTCGGATGGTACGAAACCTTCCGGGTACTCCTTGATGACGACGTCAGCATCACTGGCGCCCTCGAACGGTATCTTGCCCTTCTGCGAATGCCGGGCGATCAGCGGGTTGACCAGCCGTTCGACGTTGCGGCCCGAGCGCACGGAATAGCTGATATCGCTTTGGCGAACCTCACGGTGGCGCTTGACCGGCACGCCGCTGGCCTGTTGGTACTCGTCGCCGAGGGTGATCAACACCTGGCGGCCACGTTCAATGATCTGCAACAACGAGCCGGGAATATCCTGGCTCTCGTCGATCAACACGTGGGTGTAGCGCGCCGGTACCACGCAACCGGCAATGCAGGCCCGCTTGATCATCAGTAGCACTTCGAACCCGGTCTGGCTGCCCCACGCCGGATTGAGTTCTAGGTAGCCCCACACCCGGCTCGAATACTCCAACAGAACCTGAGCGTCCATGCTGGAGAGCGGCTGGTTGAAATGCGGCAGATGCTTCGCCGAAAAGGTGTGATCGCGGAAGCGGCAGTAGCGCTCGATCACTTTGAGGCAGAGCTCTAGGGTCGCCGGCCCGTCATGGTGGCGGAAACCGAAGATATTCAGCTCCTGCGCCAGCGCCTGCCGGGTCGGGATCCGAGCCGCTCCTTCAGCCTGAGGCCTGCGCCCCAGCATCAGCGACTGCGCAAACGCCAGGAAGGTCTTGCCGGCCTTCTTCTCGCTCGGCCCCACCATGCGCTGACGAAGGACTTCCAGCTTGGCGGGGGTGCGTGCCAGCAGCAGCGTCTTTTCCGGCCGCAGATGCTCCAGCAGGGCCACCAACAGATGACTCTTGCCGATCCCCGCATAACCTTGAACATGGAGGTCTTCATCCAGGTTGGCGCGGAAAGTCCTGACCAGTTTGTCCTGTGCCGGGCTCAACCAACGCTCGCGTTGCCGGGGCGTCACGATCGGCTGGCTGAACGGGTCATGGCTGCGATGGCGTCGAACCTTGTATTCAAAATCCCACTGACCATCGGGCAATAAATAGTCGCGTGCCGACACTTCTTCGGCCAGCAGAAAACGCAGGTTCAGCGGTTGGAGGACCTTCAGGCCGAAATACAGTTTGCGCGGATCGAACAGCCGCTGTGCTTCGGACAGCAGGCCCGCCGTTGTTGACTGCCGCTTTTCGGCAGCCCAGGACAAGAGCTTGGCCAGAATCTTCTCCGCTGCCACAGCACCGAGATCCTGCTCTTTCGTCTGCACCAGATTCTGGATGACCAGCACTGCCGCCAACTCTGGATCGGTCAGGGCTTCGAGGGCTTTGGCGCCACTCGCCTGCAACAGGTTCGCGCAGGTTTCATCCGTGACGGGCAAGAATACAGGGCTGGATAGATCGGAATGTTCCGGGAGCATAAAACCTCGCGGCCAGGGCCCAGACCTTACAAGGTCGATCCTGGCCAGACTCTTCATTTATTTCGGTTGTGGCGAGTATGCGGGATCGCAAGGGAAATGATTACCCCGCGTCGACGCCCTTGCTAGCAGAGGGTTTGGGGACGAACCGCCAAATCGCAGGCATAAAAAAACCGCAGTGGGCGAAACCCATGCAGTTCGGCGTTGATTTGTTCGATGTTCGTTAAGGTGGTAACCCTACCAGCCACACCCCGGCACACAATGTTCCCGCTGTGGCTGCTGCCTTCCGGCTCTGACCAGGTTCACGGGTAATCGTTGCGGGGGGACCGATAGGGTCACCATAACGATGCTCACCTCTCGGCGAGCCGCGCCATTGTACCTATCTGCGACGAAGTTACAACCGCTGGTTGCAGATTAAAAATATGAAGGGCTTCAAGCACTTGCTATTGCGCCTGAAGCACCTCGTCCGCCCGGCCGCCCTCTTGCTGGATCACCAGATGAATAAAGTGCAGCTTGGCAATCGCCGACGGCGGCAGGACGAAAGGATAGAAATCCGGCTGGCCCATGCTGCGTGACAGTTCGTTGAGCATGCCGGCCAGTTCGATCCACGCGTTGACGAACGACAGGAACGCCGCGCCGCCGGGATGTTCGGGGTCGTACAGCGTGCTCGACGGAAACGGCTGGTAATCCAGGTCCATTTCCCGGGCGCTCATGCCGAAACCCAGCGCGGTATCCACCGCATCCATCATGTGCAGGTAATGCGCCCAGGTTTCTGCCCAGTCTTCCCACGGGTGCATGGTGGCGTAGGCGCTGACGTAGTGCTGCGGCCAGTCCGCCGGCGCGCCCTGCTGATAATGCCGCTCCAGCGCCTCGGCATAACTGGCGCGTTCGTCGCCGAACAGGTTGCGGAACGAACCGAGCCACGGGCCATTGTCGATCAGGCGATCCCAGTAGTAATGCCCGACCTCATGGCGAAAATGCCCGAGCAGCGTGCGATAGGGTTCGTGCATCTGCGCCCTGACTTGCTCGCGGTGGGCATCGTCCGCTTCTGCGATGTCGAGAGTGATCAGGCCGTTGGCGTGGCCGGTCATGGGTGCATTGCCTTGCAGATCGACGCCGATGAAATCGAACGCAAGGCCGGTGTCTTCGTCGACGGTTTTCGGGATGACCGGCAGGCCGAGACTGATCAGTTGCGCCACCATTCGGCGCTTGGCGATTTCCACTTTGCGCCAGCGTTCGGGGTTCTCCGGGACGGACAGATCGGGGATGGTGCGATTCAGATCGCAGGCCGCGCACAGGGTGTCGTGATCGTTGGCGGGCAGCAGCCAGTTGCAGGCCGCCGGGGTGTCGAGGTTGGCGCAGCGCCGGAACAGGCCGGCCTCGGGATCGGCATCCAGCGTCCAGGTGCCTTCAAACGGCCCCGGTTGCAGCGACGTCAGCCGACTGTGTTCCGGTTGATAACCCAGCGCTGCGTTGCAAGCCAGGCACTGACTGTTGCGAAAGAACAGCGACTGGCCGCAGCGGCACGGCCAGACTTTGCTGTTGCGCGAGGATTCGCCCATGAACGGCGCGACGATACGGGAACTCAACTGCTCGAAAAAGCGGTACATGGCGATCTCTCCCTGGGGCTTGCCAAGACTAGATCATTCCCGCGAGTTGATCGTTCCCGCGCATTGCGTCAGGCAGAAATACCGTGTCCTTTCAGGAACGCGATAAACGCCTCTTCATCCATGACCTTCACGCCCAGCTCGTTGGCCTTGGTCAGTTTCGATCCGGCGCCCGGCCCTGCGACCACGCAATGGGTCTTGGCCGACACGGAGCCGGCGACCTTGGCGCCGAGGCTTTCCAGGTGTTCCTTGGCGACGTCCCGGCTCATCAGCTCGACCTTGCCGGTCAGCACCCAGGTTTCGCCGGCCAATGGCAGGCCCTCGACGACTTTTTTCTCGCTCTGCCAGTGCATACCGAAATCACGCAACTGCTTCTCGGCACTTTCAGCCAGCTGCCGATGCTCGGGCAGTTCGAAAAACTCACGCACCGAGTTGGCCTGTTTCTCCGGCAACGCCTGGCGCATGTCCAGCCAGTCAGCGTTCATCACCCCTTCCAGCGTTTCGAACTTGTCCGCCAGCTTCTGCGCGCCGCCCGGCCCTACCGAAGGAATGTGCAGCTTGTCGAGGAAGCCTCCCAGCGTGGTGCTCGCGGCAAACTCGGCACCCAGCTCACCCTGATCCTGAATCTGCAGACCGTGGCCCAGCAACTCGGTGATCACCTGCTGGTTGTGCGCATCTTCAAAGAAGCTGTGAATCTCGTGCGCCACTTCCAGGCCGATGTCCGGCAGGTACGTCAGCACTTGCGGCAAGGCTTGCTGGACGCGCTCCAGCGACCCCAGCGAACGCGCCAGCACCTTGGCCGTCTCCTCGCCGACATCCGGGATACCCAGCGCATAAATGAAGCGCGCCAGACCTGGCTTCTTGCTGTCTTCGATGGCCGCCAGCAACTTGTTGCTCGACACCTCAGCGAAGCCTTCCAGGTCGACGATGTCATCGAACTTCAGCGCGTAGAGATCGGCCGGCGAACTGACCAGGCCTTCGTCCACCAATTGCTCGACGCTCTTTTCGCCAAGGCCTTCGATGTCCATCGCCCGACGCGACACGAAGTGAATGATCGCCTGCTTCAGTTGCGCACCGCAGGCCAGACGACCGACGCAGCGATACACCGCGCCTTCACTGATGGTTTCCTTGCCCTTGCTGCGCTTGACCAGTTGCGTGCGCTCGACGTGAGATCCGCAGACCGGGCAGTTCTCAGGGATTTGCACGGGCCGCGCATCCTCCGGGCGGCGCTCGAGGACCACTTGCACCACTTGCGGGATCACATCGCCGGCGCGGCGAATGATCACCGTGTCACCGATCATCAGGCCCAATCGTGCGACTTCATCCATGTTGTGCAATGTGGCGTTGGCCACCGTGACGCCAGCGACCTTGACCGGTTTCAAGCGCGCCACAGGGGTGACGGCGCCGGTACGGCCGACCTGGAATTCCACGTCGAGCAGTTCGGTGAGTTCTTCCATGGCCGGGAATTTGTGGGCAATCGCCCAGCGCGGTTCGCGGGCGCGGAAGCCCAGTTCGCGCTGATCGGCAATGCTGTTGACCTTGAACACCACGCCGTCGATTTCATAGGCCAGCGAGTTACGGCGCTCACCGATAACGCGGTAGTAATCCAGGCATTCGCCGATACCTTTGGCCAGTTTCAATTCGTGGCTGATCGGCATGCCCCAGGCTTGCAGTTGCTTGAGGTTGCCAATGTGGGTGTCGGAAATATCGTGAGAGACCTGACCGATGCCGTAGCAGCAGAATTCCAGCGGACGATTGGCGGTGATCTTCGAATCCAGCTGGCGCAGGCTGCCAGCGGCGGCATTGCGCGGGTTGGCGAAGGTCTTGCCGCCGACTTCCAGTTGCGAGGCATTCAGGCGCTCGAAACCGGCCTTGGACATGAACACTTCGCCGCGCACTTCCAGCGTCGCCGGCCAGCCTTCGCCGTGCAGCTTCAGCGGAATGTTGCGCACGGTGCGCACGTTGACGCTGATGTCTTCGCCAGTGGTGCCGTCGCCGCGTGTGGCGCCGCGCACCAGCACGCCATCCTGATACAGCAGGCTGACTGCCAGGCCATCGAGCTTTGGTTCGCAGCTGTATTCCACCGCCGCGCCACCGCCGAACAGGTCGCCAGCCGGCAGATCCAGGCCCTCGGTCACCCGACGGTCGAACTCGCGCATGTCGGTTTCTTCGAAGGCGTTGCCGAGGCTGAGCATCGGCACTTCGTGACGCACCTGGGTAAACGCGGTCAGCGCCACGCTGCCGACGCGCTGGGTCGGCGAGTCGCTGGTGATCAGGTCCGGGTTGGCCGCTTCCAGCGCCTTGAGCTCATGAAACAACCGGTCGTACTCGGCATCCGGAATGCTCGGCTCATCGAGAACGTGGTAGCGGTAGTTGTGCTGATCGAGTTCAGCACGCAGCTCTAGAATGCGGTCTTTGGCGGCAGTCATGGGTGTTCTCTCATAAAGCAAAAGAGCAGCCGAGGCTGCTCAATCTGTATTTGCCGATTGCCCCTTTATTGCGAGGCAACCTTTTCAATCAACGCTTCTGGGTCAGGGCGCGACGTTCGAATTCGACGATGCGCTGACGGTAGTGCTCGATGGTCTGCGCGGTCAGGACGCTGCGCTGGTCATCTTTCAATTCGCCGTTCAGTTCCTGGGACAGCTTGCGGGCTGCCGCGACCATCACGTCGAAGGCTTGCTTCGGATGACGCGGGCCTGGCAGGCCGAGGAAGAAGCTCACCGCCGGGGTGCTGAAATGGTCGATGTCGTCCAGATCGAAGATGCCCGGCTTGACAGCGTTGGCCATGGAGAACAGCACTTCGCCGTTGCCGGCCATGCTTTCGTGACGGTGGAAGATGTCCATCTCGCCGAAACGCAGGCCGCTTTCCAGAATGTTCTGCAACAGTGCCGGGCCCTTGAAGCCGGCCGGATCGCGGCAGATCACGCTGATGACCAGTACCTCTTCAGCTTGCGGCTGATCCTTGTCGGCCATTGCCGGCGACGACTTGGCGACAGGCTCGACGAAATCATCGTCACGACTGCTGAAGCTCGGACCGCCGTCCAGGTCCAGATCAAGGTTCAGGTCACCCTGGGCCGGACCGTTGTTGCCACGCTTGCCGCGCTTGGAACCGGATTCGCGAGGCTCGCGTGGTTCGCGGGCCGGCATGCTCACCGATGGCAGGTCGTGTTCGTCCAGTTGCGGCTCTTTATGGTTGTCCAGTACGCGGGCCGGGCCCAACAGCTCAGCGCTGGTGTCCTCGTCCGGCAGGTTGGACAGACTTCGGTCAAGACGGAATTTCAGTTTTCCCTTGCCGCCGCGCATACGGCGCCAGCCATCGAAAAGAATACCGGCTATCACAATGATGCCGATGACGATCAGCCACTCGCGCAGACCGATTTCCATGTAATCCCGTGCCTCTATAAAAAATGCTGAAAAATAAGGGGTTTACACTGTGCAAACCGCTTTAAAACGTGGCGCCAACTCTATGTTCTGACAGGCGTTTTGCCCACGTATACGAAAAATTGACATTAAACTAGCACGACCAAAGACAACTTTACACCGTCTGTCTCATTGGCTTGCGCGAATATGTCGATTGGCCAGCAAGTCGGAGCTGGTAAAAAAGTCCTACAACCTTCAAATACCTTTCCGACACTGCGCCGGCTCAGGCATCCACCATCGCCATCGCCTCCTCGACATCCACGGCTACCAGTCGCGAACAACCCGGCTCATGCATCGTCACGCCCATCAACTGCTCGGCCATTTCCATGGCGATCTTGTTGTGGGTGATATAGATGAACTGCACGGTCTGCGACATCTCTTTGACCAATCGTGCGTAGCGTCCAACGTTAGCGTCATCCAGTGGTGCGTCAACCTCATCGAGCATGCAGAACGGCGCCGGATTCAATTTGAAGATCGCAAAAACCAGTGCCAGTGCGGTCAGGGCTTTTTCGCCGCCGGAAAGCAAATGGATGGTGCTGTTCTTCTTCCCGGGCGGCTGCGCCATGATCGTCACCCCTGTATCGAGTAGATCTTCGCCCGTCAGTTCCAAATACGCGCGTCCGCCACCGAAAACTTTCGGGAAAAGCGCCTGTAAACCGCCATTGATCTGATCAAAGGTATCTTTGAAACGGTTACGGGTTTCCTTGTCGATCTTGCGGATGACGTTTTCCAGCGTCTCCAGGGCTTCGACCAGATCGGCGTCCTGGGCATCCAGATAACGTTTACGCTCGGATTGTTGCGTGTATTCGTCGATCGCCGCGAGGTTGATCGCGCCCAGGCGCTGAATGCGTGCGGCGATGCGTTCCAGTTCTTCTTCGGCCTCCTTCTCGCTGGCCTCGGCGGTCAGGGTGTTGAGCACGCCGTGCAGATCGTAGCCGTCTTCCAGCAGTTGATCCTGCAGGGCCTTGCGGCGCACGGTCAGGGCCTGCCATTCCATGCGTTGCTGTTCGAGCTGGCCACGGATCAATTGCGATTGCTGCTCGGCCTGGGTTCGGCGTTTTTCCGCGTCGCGCAGTTCGCGGTCGGCGTCTTCCAGGGCGATTTGCGCGGTCTTGAGTTCGTCGTCGACGCTCATGCGCTTGTCGAGCAACTCTTCGAGTTTCAGACGCAGCTCTTCCAGAGGCGCCTCGCCCTCCTCCAGGTTCAGGCTGAGCTGCTCACGCTTTTCGGTGAGGCGCTCGGCCTGCATTTCCAGACGCTCAAGGGCCTGGCGTGTCGAATCGTGCTGCGCCCGCAACGAACCGAGGCGCACGGCCAATTGATGGGCGCGATCCTTGTGCTGACGGGCCTCCTGACGTACGCGATCCAGGCGTTCGCGCAGGCTGTCGCGCTGGGCCAGCAGCAACTCGCGCTGTTCGGTGTCGAGAGCCATGGCGTCGAGGGCGTCCTGCAACTGGATTCGCGCTTCGCCGATGTTTTCGTGCTCCAGCGCACGCTGTTCGGCCAGCTCGACCAGCTCTTCATCGAGACGGGTGCGGCGCAGGGTCAACTGCTCGGCCTTGGCTTTGCCGGCGGAAAGCTGGGCTTTCAATTCACCTTGTTGGCGGGCTTCGTCTTGCAGCAAACGACGCAAATGTTCGCGGCCGTTTTCCTGCTGACGCTGTTGTGCCCGCAGGGTCTGCAAACGGGTTTCCATGGCTTCGACCGTGGCTTCGCGCTCTTCGCGTTCCGCATGCAGCGATTCGATTTCCTGGCCGCGAGCGAGCATGCCACTTTCGGCTTCGCTGGCTCGGCGTACGCGCAGAAAATGCCGGCCGACCCAATAACCGTCGCGGCTGATAAGACTCTGTCCGGCAGCCAGTTGGCCGCGCAAGGCCAGTGCCTGCTCTAGGCCGTCGACCGGTTTGACCTGGCCCAGCCATGGCGACAAATCGACCTGCGCCTCGACCTTGTCCAGCAGGCTGCCGGCCACGCGCACGCCATCACTGCCGGGGCTGAGCAATCGCAGATCGCCCTGAGCAAAACCGGACAGATCGAAGCCGTCGAAATCATCTACCAGCACCGCTTGCAGGTCGGCGCCGAGCACGGTTTCCACCGCCAGCTCCCAACCGGCCTCGACCTTCAGCCCTTCGGCCAATCGCGGACGCTCGGCGAGATTGTGCTCTTTCAGCCATTCGGCGGTGCCGGTGCCCGGATCGAGCGCGGCCTGCTGCAAGGCTTCAAGGGATGCGAGGCGACCATTGAGGCGCTGCAAATCGCCTTGCGCCTGTTGCTGCGCCGTCAGCGCCTGCTGCAATTCCTGACGCAGTTGCTCGAGTTTTTCGACCTGGGCTGCTTCGCTGGTCTGCAAATCTTCAAGGGTGGCTTCGGACTCGGCGAGCTGCTCGCTGAGTTCCATGATCGCCGCGTCTTCCGGATCGGCCGAGAGCAACGCCCGTTCTTCGCCCAGACGCTTTTGCCGATCGGCCAGGCGCTCCATGCTGGTTTCCAGCTGCTGGATGCGCGACTGCTGCACTTCAGCCTGACGACGGGGCTCGGCGGCGGTCAGGTTGAAGGTGTCCCACTGCTCCTGCCAGCCGTGCATCACGGTTTCGGAATCTTCCAGCGCCGCGGCGGCTTCTTCGGCGGCGGCGTTGGTGATTTCCTGCTCGGGAGTCAGTTGATCCAGTTCTTCACCGAGGGTCAGCAGCAAGGTACGGTCATGGCCAAGGTGCGATTCGGTTTCGAGTCGCGCGCGTTCGGCTTCCTTCAAGTCGTCCTGCAACTGGCGCAAACGCTGCTGACCGTGCTGGATGCTCTGCTCGACCCGGGCGATGTCGCCGCCGACCGAATAGAAGCGTCCCTGCACCAGATTGAAGCGCTCGGACAGGTCATGGTGACCGTCGCGCAGGCGTTCGATCGCAGCGTCAGCGTTGCGTTGCTCGGCGACCAGCGCTTCGAAGCTGATTTCCTGGTTGCCGATGATCGACTCGCGCTGGCCGACCTGATCGTTCAGATCCTGCCAGCGCAGGGCCGACAGTTGCGCCTTGAGCTGGCGCTCCTCGGCCTTGAATTCCTGATACTTCTTGGCGGCCTCGGCCTGGCGGTGCAGACGTTCGAGCTGGCGCTCGAGCTCTTCACGCAGGTCGGTGAGGCGGGCAAGGTTCTCGTGGGTGCGGCGGATGCGGTTTTCGGTCTCGCGCCGGCGCTCCTTGTACTTGGAAATACCGGCGGCTTCTTCGATGAAGTTACGCAGGTCTTCCGGCTTGGACTCGATCAGCTTGGAGATCATCCCCTGCTCGATGATCGAGTAGCTGCGCGGGCCGAGGCCGGTGCCGAGGAAAATGTCGGTGATGTCACGACGACGGCATTTGGCGCCGTTGAGGTAATAAGTCGTCTGGCTGTCGCGGGTCACCTTGCGGCGGATCGAAATTTCCGCGTACGCCGCCCACTCGCCCAGCAGCGTGCCGTCGGAGTTGTCGAACACCAGTTCGATGCTCGCCTGGCTCACTGGTTTGCGGCTGGTCGAGCCGTTGAAGATGACGTCGGTCATCGACTCGCCGCGCAGGTTTTTCGCCGAGCTTTCGCCCATCACCCAGCGCACGGCGTCGATGATGTTCGACTTGCCGCAACCGTTCGGCCCGACGACCGCCGCCATGTTGCTGGGGAAGTTCACCGTGGTCGGGTCGACGAAGGATTTGAACCCCGCCAGCTTGATGCACTTGAGGCGCAAGGTCAGGCAACCGTCAGGGCGGACACCACCAGATCGCAGCTGCGCTGGGCGTAAGCCGTCAGCACGATGCGGATCTGCGGCAGGTCACGGGCGAGGACGGCGGCCAGCAAGCGTTCGAACAGTTCGAGGAACTCGCTCATCTCGGCCTTGCGCTGTTCCAGTGCAAGGAAGTACGCACGGCTCATGGCAGGTTGCAGGTTTTCCACCGTTTCCTGCAGGTACGGGTTGTTGGCGAACGGATACGCGGCGCGCATCACGTTGAAGCTGTCGTCGACGAAGGTGCGGATGTCCTGACGCTCGTAGCTGGCGGTCAGGCGTTGCTGGATCTGCACGAACGGCGCCATGTCGGCCTGGGTCTGCCAGCCATTGGCCACTGCGTTGCCGAGCAGGATGTACAGCTCGCTCATCAACGTGCACAGGCTCTGTACCTTGTGCGCCGTCAGTTCGGTGACGTGGGCGCCGCGGCGCGGCAGGATCGCGATCAGATGACGGCGCTCGAGGATCAGCAAGGCTTCGCGGACCGAGCCGCGGCTGACGTTCAGCGCCAGCGTGACCTTCTGTTCCTGGATACGCTCTCCCGGCTTCATTTCGCCGCGAATGATCCGTTCGGCGAGGTGGTGAGCGATTTGCTCGGCGAGGCTGTCCGGCGCCTTGAACGTCATGGTTGTCCTTCAAACTCTTCGATCTGCACAAGCGGCGCAGTGTAGCGCAATGCGCGGTCATGGCGGAGTGCCCGCACAGCGGTTTTTGGCACGAATCCCGCAAAAAAGCGTTTGATCCAATGAGGGTCAATACTGAAGAGACACGTGGTTGAGCGACAAAATGATTTTTCCTGACCTTTAAGTCAGAAAACCATTGACCGAAAAGTCAGACCTGCTAAATTCGGCTCAAGTCGCTTAACAACAATAATGAGTCTGCGAGGCCTTCCGTGATCCAGTTTTTACTCAACCAGGAACTCCGTAGCGAGCACGCCCTGGACCCGAACCTGACTGTGCTCAACTACCTGCGCGAACACGTGGGCAAATCCGGCACCAAAGAAGGCTGCGCCAGCGGTGACTGCGGCGCCTGCACCGTGGTGGTCGGCGAGTTGCAGACAGATGACGATGGCCGCGAACACATTCGCTATCGCAGCCTCAACTCGTGCCTGACGTTCGTTTCGTCGCTGCACGGCAAACAACTCATTAGCGTCGAAGACCTCAAGCACAAGGGCGAACTGCACAGCGTGCAGAAAGCCATGGTCGAGTGCCACGGTTCGCAGTGCGGTTTCTGCACCCCCGGCTTCGTGATGTCGCTGTTCGCCCTGCAAAAGAACAGCGATGCACCGGACCATGCCAAGGCCCACGAAGCGCTGGCCGGAAACCTCTGCCGCTGCACCGGCTACCGTCCGATCCTGGCCGCTGCCGAGCAATCCTGCTGTGGCAAGCAACCGGACCAGTTCGACGCCCGCGAAGCGGAAACCATCGCCCGCCTCAAAGCCATTGCCCCGACATCCATCGGCGAACTCAACAGCGGCGACAAACGTTGCCTGGTGCCGCTGACCGTGGCCGATCTGGCCGACCTCTACGACGCATATCCACAAGCCCGCCTGCTGGCCGGCGGCACCGATCTGGCGCTGGAAGTCACGCAATTCCATCGCACCCTGCCGGTGATGATCTACGTCGGCAACGTCGCCGAAATGAAGCGCATCGAAACCTTTGAAGACCGCATCGAAATCGGCGCCGCCACTGCCCTCTCCGACTGCTACGAAGCGCTGAACGCCGAGTACCCGGACTTCGGCGAACTGCTGCACCGTTTCGCCTCGCTGCAGATCCGCAACCAGGGCACGCTGGGCGGCAACATCGGCAACGCCTCGCCGATCGGTGACTCGCCGCCCCTGCTGATCGCCCTCGGCGCGCAGATCGTGCTGTGCAAGGGCGAGACCCGCCGCACGCTGAACCTGGAAGATTACTTCATCGATTACCGGGTCACCGCGCGTCAGGAAAGCGAGTTCATCGAAAAAATCATCGTGCCTCGCGCCACGGCTGAGCAGCGCTTCCGCGCCTATAAGGTCTCCAAGCGCCTGGACGACGACATCTCTGCCGTCTGCGCCGCCTTCAATCTGCGTGTCGAAAACGGCGTGATCACCGACGCTCGCGTCGCCTTCGGCGGCATGGCCGCGATCCCGAAACGCGCCGCTCACTGTGAAGCCGTGCTGCTCGGCCAGCCGTTCAACAACGCAGTCATCGAACGCGCCTGCATCGCGCTGGGCGAAGATTTCACTCCGCTCTCGGACTTCCGCGCCAGCAAGGAATATCGCCTGCTCAGTGCGCAGAATCTGCTGCGCAAATACTTCATCGAACTGCAAACACCGCACATCGAGACTCGGGTGACCGCTTATGTCTAACCATCACGGCGTAGAGAAAACTCAAGCTGAACTGGCTGAATTGTTCGCCAAGGACCTGACCACCGGTGTCGGCCGCAGCGTCAAGCACGACAGCGCCGCCAAGCATGTTTCCGGTGAAGCGCAGTACATCGATGACCGGCTCGAATTCCCGAACCAGCTGCATGTTTACGCACGGCTGTCGGATCGCGCCCACGCGAAAATCATCAGTATCGACACCAAGCCTTGCTACGCCTTCGAAGGCGTGCGCATCGCCATCACCCACGAAGACGTGCCGGGCCTGAAAGACATCGGCCCGCTGCTGCCAGGCGATCCGCTGCTGGCTATCGATGACGTGCAGTTCGTCGGTCAACCGGTGCTGGCCGTCGCTGCGAAAGATCTGGAAACCGCACGCAAGGCCGCCATGGCCGCGATCATCGAATACGAAGATCTGGAGCCGGTGCTGGACGTGGTCGAAGCCCTGCGCAAACGCCACTTCGTGCTCGACAGCCACACCCATCAGCGCGGCGATTCGGCCAACGCCTTGGCCACGGCTGAACATCGCATTCAAGGCACGCTGCACATCGGCGGTCAGGAACACTTCTATCTGGAGACCCAGATATCCTCGGTGATGCCAACCGAAGACGGCGGCATGATCGTTTACTGCTCGACGCAGAACCCCACCGAAGTGCAGAAACTGGTGGCCGAAGTCCTCGACGTTTCGATGAACAAGATCGTGGTCGACATGCGCCGCATGGGCGGTGGTTTCGGCGGCAAGGAAACCCAGGCTGCGAGCCCGGCATGCCTGTGCGCCGTCATCGCGCACCTCACCGGTCAACCTACCAAGATGCGCCTGCCACGGGTCGAAGACATGCTGATGACCGGCAAACGCCACCCGTTCTATGTCGAGTACGACGTCGGCTTCGACAGCACTGGGCGCCTGCACGGGATCGCGATGGATCTGGCCGGCAACTGCGGTTGTTCCCCTGACCTGTCGGCCTCGATTGTCGACCGCGCAATGTTCCACTCGGACAACTCGTACTACCTGGGCGATGCGACCATCAATGGTCACCGCTGCAAGACCAACACCGCGTCGAACACCGCTTACCGTGGTTTCGGCGGCCCGCAAGGGATGGTCGCGATCGAAGAAGTGATGGACGCCATCGCCCGTCACTTGAATCTCGATCCGCTGGCCGTGCGCAAGGCCAACTACTACGGCAAGACCGAGCGCAACGTCACCCACTACTACCAGACCGTCGAGCACAACATGCTCGAGGAAATGACCGCCGAACTGGAAGAAAGCAGCCAGTACGCCGAGCGCCGCGAAGCGATCCGTCGCTACAACGCCAACAGCCCGATCCTGAAAAAAGGCCTGGCACTGACCCCGGTAAAATTCGGCATTTCCTTCACCGCCAGTTTCCTCAATCAGGCCGGTGCGCTGGTGCACGTCTACACCGACGGCAGCATCCACCTGAACCACGGCGGCACGGAAATGGGTCAGGGTCTGAACACCAAAGTCGCGCAGGTCGTGGCCGAAGTGTTCCAGGTGGAAATGGACCGGGTGCAGATCACCGCGACCAACACCGACAAGGTGCCGAACACCTCGCCGACGGCGGCGTCCAGCGGCGCCGACCTCAACGGCAAAGCGGCGCAGAACGCAGCAGAAATCATCAAGCAGCGCCTCGTCGAATTCGCCGCACGGCACTACAAGGTCAGCGAAGAAGACGTGGAATTCCACAACGGCCACGTGCGGATTCGTGACCACATCATGACCTTCGAGGCGCTGATCCAACTGGCGTATTTCAATCAGGTTTCACTGTCGAGCACCGGGTTCTACAAGACACCGAAAATCTACTACGACCGCAGTCAGGCCCGTGGCCGGCCGTTCTACTACTTCGCCTTCGGCGCGGCGTGCTGCGAAGTGATCGTCGACACCCTGACCGGCGAGTACAAGATGCTGCGCACCGACATCCTCCACGACGTCGGCGCCTCGCTTAACCCGGCCATCGACATCGGCCAGGTCGAGGGCGGCTTCGTTCAGGGCATGGGCTGGCTGACCATGGAAGAGCTGGTGTGGAACAACAAGGGCAAGCTGATGACCAACGGCCCGGCCAGCTACAAGATCCCGGCCGTGGCTGACATGCCGCTGGACCTGCGGGTGAAGCTGGTGGAAAACCGCAAGAACCCGGAAGACACCGTATTCCACTCCAAGGCTGTGGGTGAGCCGCCGTTCATGCTCGGCATCGCCGCGTGGTGTGCGATCAAGGATGCGGTGGCCAGTCTGGGCGACTACAAGCATCAGCCAAAGATCGACGCACCGGCGACCCCGGAGCGGGTGTTGTGGGGTTGCGAGCAGATGCGTCAGCTCAAGGTGGTGAAGGCCGTCGAGGCTGAAACCGAGCTGGCTCCGCTCTAAAGACCGAGGCGCGGCCTTCGCGGGCAAGCCCGCTCCCACAGGGATATGTGCTGACTGTTGGACTTGTGCAAATCCAATGTGGGAGCGGGCTTGCTCGCGAAGAGGCCCGAACAGACAACGACAGATGTCGAGGTGAACATGTACAACTGGATCGACGCCCTCGCCGACCTGCAGAACCAGGGCGAACCCTGTGTTCTGGTGACGATCATCGAAGAGCTCGGCTCGACGCCGCGCAATGCCGGCTCGAAAATGGTCGTCAGCGCCCGCCAGACGTTCGACACCATCGGTGGCGGGCACCTGGAATACAAAGCCATGCAGATCGCCCGCGAGATGCTCGCCAGCGGCAAGCAGGACACCCATCTGGAGCGCTTCAGCCTTGGCGCCAGCCTCGGCCAGTGCTGCGGTGGCGCGACGGTGCTGCTGTTCGAACCGATGGGCCAGGTGCAGGCGCAGATCGCTGTGTTCGGCGCCGGTCATGTCGGTCGCGCCCTGGTGCCGCTGCTCGCCAGCCTGCCGTGCCGGGTACGCTGGATCGATTCCCGGGAAGAAGAATTTCCCGAACAGATTCCCCACGGCGTCCGTAAAATCGTCGCCGAAGAGCCTGTGGATGAAATCGACGACCTCCCCGCCGGCAGCTACTGCATCGTCATGACCCACAACCATCAGCTGGATCTGGAACTCACCGCCGCGATCCTCAAGCGTAACGACTTCACCTGGTTCGGCCTGATCGGCTCGAAGACCAAACGGGCCAAGTTCGAACACCGCCTGCGTGACCGTGGCTTCGATGCCAGCGTCGTGCAACGCATGCGCTGCCCGATGGGCATCGGCGAAGTCAAAGGCAAATTGCCTGTGGAAATCGCCATCTCCATCGCCGGCGAAATCATCGCCACCTATAACGCCAATTTCGGCCAGCACACCGCCAGCGCCGAACCGATTGCCAAACTGCTGCCGGTTTCGCGCCGCAGTCAGGCCGCCACACTCAAAGCCTCAAACTGATTAGAGAACCCTCATGCCTCTGACTCGCAAAGCCTACCGCGCCGCCATCCTGCACAGCATCGCCGACCCTGCCGAGGTCGGTATCGAAGCCTCCTACGAGTATTTCGAAGACGGCTTGCTGGTGGTCGATGGCGGCAAGATCAGCGCCCTCGGCCACGCCAGCGAACTGCTGCCGACCCTACCGGCGGACATCGAGATCACGCATCACAAGGATGCGCTGATCACCCCGGGTTTCATCGACACCCACATCCACCTGCCGCAGACCGGCATGGTCGGCGCCTACGGCGAGCAATTGCTGGACTGGCTGAACACCTACACCTTCCCGTGCGAAAGCCAGTTCGGCGACAAGGCACACGCCGATGAAGTGGCGGACATCTTCATCAAGGAACTGCTGCGCAACGGCACCACCACCGCACTGGTGTTCGGCAGCGTGCACCCGCAGTCGGTGAACTCGTTCTTCGAAGCCGCCGAGAAGCTCGACCTGCGAATGATCGCCGGCAAGGTGATGATGGACCGCAACGCGCCGGACTACCTGACCGACACTGCTGAATCGAGCTACGTCGACAGCAAGGCGCTGATCGAGCGCTGGCACGGCAAGGGCCGCTTGCACTACGCGGTCACCCCGCGCTTCGCCCCGACCAGTACTCCGGAACAACTGACCCTCGCCGGGCAGTTGCTGACTGAATACCCGGATCTGTACATGCAGACCCACATCAGCGAGAACCTCAAGGAAATCGAGTGGGTCAAGGCACTGTTCCCGGAGCGCAAGGGCTACCTCGACGTCTACGACCACTATCAGTTGCTCGGCGAACGTTCGGTGTTCGCCCACGGCGTTCACCTGTGCGACGACGAATGCGCGCGCCTGGCGGAGACCGGTTCGGCGATCTCGTTCTGCCCGACCTCGAACTTCTTCCTCGGCAGCGGCCTGTTCAACCTGCCGATGGCCGAGAAACACAAACTGAACGTCGGCCTCGGCACTGACGTGGGCGGCGGCACCAGTTTCTCGCTGCTGCAGACCTTGAACGAAGCCTACAAGGTGATGCAGCTGCAAGGTGCGCGCCTGAGCCCGTTCAAGTCGCTGTACCTCGCCACCCTCGGCGGCGCGCGGGCACTGCGTCTGGAAGACAGGATCGGCAACCTGCAACCGGGCTCCGACGCCGATTTCCTGGTGCTCGACTACAACGCCACGCCGCTGCTGAGCTACCGCCTGAAACAGGCCAACAACATTGCCGAGACGCTGTTCGTGCTGATGACGCTGGGCGATGACCGTACCGTGGCTCAGACCTATGCGGCGGGTGCTCTGGTACACCAGCGCTGAGTTTCCCCAAGGCAAAAAAATCCCCCGAGAGCGTTCAGCTCCGGGGGATTTTTATTGCCTGTCAGGACGTCTTCGCGAGCAAGCCCGCTCCCACAGGGGGAATGCATTTCAA
>NZ_JBSVWF010000083.1:0-19116 GCF_054071635.1 Pseudomonas sp. SDO52101_S400
TCAATGTTGAATGACACTCCGCTTTCGCGAGCAGGCTCGCTCCCACAGTGGTTTGTGGTGTAAGTAAAAGGAACACTTTTTGCTGTCAGATGTGATCGGCGCCATTGCGTCGGCGTCATTACTGGCTCAATTTAGCGGCATCGCCTCGGAAGGCCCTCGCACTTCATGTCCTCGACCTCGTTTCGTCAGTCTTTGCGGCGCCTGTGGGCGCTGGATAAATTCAGCTACAGCGTGCGGGTGTTCATCGCCCTGACCGGCAGCATGGCGCTGTGCTGGTATCAGGATGAAATGGGGCTGCTGATCCCGTTGTTCCTCGGGATCATCGCCAGCGCCCTGGCCGAGACCGACGACAGTTGGCAGGGCCGCCTCAACGCACTGGCGGTGACGCTGGTGTGTTTCAGCGTCGCGGCGCTGTCCGTTGAATTGCTGTTCCCCTACCCCATCGTTTTCGTCATTGCTTTGGCACTGGCCAGTTTCGGCCTGACCATGCTCGGCGCGCTCGGCGAACGCTATGGCGCGATCGCTTCGGCGACCCTGATTCTTTCCGTCTACACCATGATCGGCGTCGACCAGCGTGGTGGCGCAGTCACGGATTTCTGGCACGAACCGATGCTGTTGGTGGCCGGCGCCGCGTGGTACGGCTTGTTGTCGGTGCTGTGGCAGGCGATGTTTTCTAACCAGCCGGTACAGCAGAGCCTGGCGCGGCTGTTCCGAGAACTGGGTTATTACCTGAAGCTGAAAGCCTCGCTGTTCGAGCCGATCCGTCAATTGGACGTCGAGGCGCGACGGCTGGAACTGGCCCAGCAGAACGGCCGCGTCGTCGCGGCACTGAACAGCGCCAAGGAAATCATCCTGCACCGGGTCGGCAACGGCCGTCCGGGCTCGAAAGTCAGCCGTTACCTGAAGCTGTACTTCCTGGCGCAAGACATTCACGAACGCGCCAGTTCTTCGCACTATCCCTACAACGCACTGGCCGAAGCGTTTTTCCACAGCGACGTGCTGTTCCGCTGCCAGCGCCTGCTGCGCCAGCAAGGCAAGGCCTGTCGGGCGCTGGCCGAATCAATCCAGATGCGTCAGCCGTTCATCTACGACGCGACATTCGCCGAAGCCCTGAGCGACCTGCACGCCTCCCTCGAACACCTGCGCATCCAGAGCAACCCGGCCTGGCGCGGGCTGCTGCGTTCGCTGCGGGCGCTGGCGGCGAACCTCGGCACCCTCGACCGTTTGCTCAGCGACGCCAGCAATCCGGATGCCTTGGCCGACGCCACTGACAGCAGCCTTTTGGATCGCTCGCCGCGCAACTTCAAGGACGTATTGGTTCGCCTGCGCACGCAGCTGACGCCGACTTCATTGCTGTTCCGCCACGCCCTGCGCCTGCCCCTGGCATTGAGCATCGGCTACGGCATGGTGCATCTGATCCACCCGTCGCAAGGCTATTGGATCATCCTCACCACGCTGTTCGTCTGCCAGCCGAACTACGGCGCCACCCGGCGCAAACTCGGCCAGCGGATTCTCGGCACCGCAATCGGGCTGACCATCGCCTGGGCACTGTTCGACCTGTTCCCGAGCCCGCTGGTGCAGTCGTGCTTCGCCATCGCCGCCGGCGTGGTGTTCTTTACCAACCGCACCACCCGCTACACCGTGGCGACCGCCGCGATCACGATCATGGTGCTGTTCTGCTTCAATCAGGTCGGCGATGGCTACGGGCTGTTCGTGCCGCGACTGTTCGATACCCTGCTCGGCAGCCTGATCGCAGGTCTGACAGTGATCCTGTTCCTGCCGGACTGGCAGGGTCGGCGCCTGAACAAAGTGCTGGCCAACACCCTGACCTGCAACAGCATCTACCTGCGCCAGATCATGCAGCAGTACGCCGCCGGCAAGAGCGATGACCTCGCCTATCGCCTCGCCCGGCGCAACGCGCACAACGCCGACGCAGCGCTATCGACCACGCTGGCAAACATGCTGATGGAGCCGGGGCATTTCCGCAAAGAGGCCGACGTCGGCTTCCGCTTCCTGGTGCTGTCCCACACCTTGCTCAGTTATCTGTCAGGCCTTGGCGCGCACCGGGAAACCCAGTTGCCGGCCGAGGTGCGTGAGCATTTGATCGATGGCGCCGGGGTGAAACTGGCCAGTAGCATCGATGAGATTGCCCAAGGACTGGCGAACAAACAGCCGATTGCAATTCAAAGTGATGAAGAAGAAGCGCTGGCCAATGAGCTTGAGCAAATGGCGGACGAAATCGACGAAGGCCAGCGGCTGGTGCAGACGCAACTGGCGTTGATCTGCCGCCAGCTCGGGCCGTTGCGGACGCTGGCGGCGCACTTGATCAAAGACACCGCCGAAGACTGAGGCGGCCGTACAGGCCTCATCGCTGGCAAGCCAGCGATGAGGCCATCAATCACACCGCAAATTCTGGATCAGCCCTCACATGCCATGCTGCCTGAGCAACTTGTCATAGCTGCCATCGGCCTTCATCGCCGCAATCGCCTTGTCGAACCCGGCCACGATCTGTTCGTGTTGCGGGTTCTTCAGGCTGACCAGAATGTGCAGGCTGTTCTCGCTCAGCGGTTTGGGCAAGAACTCCACGGCGTTGCGCACTTTCGGTGATTCACGGGCCAGGTAATAGCGGGCGACGAATTCGTCTTCCAGAGTCAGCTTGACCCGATCCGCCGCCAGCATGCGCACGGCCATGGCGAAGTTATGCACAGGGACTTTCTGCAACGCCGTGTCGGCATCGAACGGCGCCGAATAGGCGTAGCCGCGCACCACTGCAATCGGATAAGTGTGCAGTTCCTGCAGGTTGCTGTATTCGATGGGCGTGTCTTTGCGCTTTAGAAAACGCACACGGTTGAGCAGGTACTCGTCGGAAAACTGCCCCAGCTTCGTACGCTCGTCGTTGTACCAGGCGTTGACCAGCACGTCGTAACGCCCCTCGCCAACACCGAGCAGCGCCCGCGCCCACGGCACCTGTTCGTAATCGCTGGCGTAGCCGGCGCGGGCCAGGGCCGTGCTGACGATGTCTGTTGCCAGCCCACCGTTGACCAGCGTGTCATCGGTAAAGGGCGGCCAGACGTCGAAGACCAGACGCAATTTCTCCGCTGCAGCGCTTTGACCCAGCAACAGCAATCCGATCAAAGCCAACGCTCGATGCAATCGCGGCATGCTTGAAAATCCTTAGCGGGCGGGCCGCCCGGCGTGTTTTCAGTCAAAACCCCAAGGCCCCTTACCGGCGAATCCCAGGCCCTAACATTAGCTCATTGAAGCCATTGCACAGCGCTTCTCTGCAGATTACACAAAGAAGTCAGCGGCGCGAGAAAGGAATGATGGCATTTTGGCCTTCGTCACAGATTATTGCGCCATACAGACATATTTCGACGGTGCGCTTAGTATCGGGCGACGTTGTTCAAGGAATCGGAAGATGACAATCGAGTGGGTCTGCAAACATCACAGCGATCTGGGACTGGAGCAGCTGTACGCCATTTTGAAATTGCGCTCGGAAGTGTTCGTGGTCGAACAGCGCTGCGCGTATCTGGACCCGGACGGGCAGGATCTGGATGGCGATACCTGCCACCTGATGGGCTGGGACGGTGATCAACTGGTGGCGTACCTGCGCCTGCTGGACCCGGAATCCCAGGGGGGCGACGTGGTGATCGGTCGCGTACTGACGGCACCGGCCGGGCGTGGCAAGGGGCTGGGGCATGAAATGATGGAACAGGCGCTGAAACAGGCCGAGAAGCGTTGGCCTGAGGTGCCGATCTATCTGTCGGCCCAGGCGCATTTGCAGGGGTATTACGGGCGATATGGGTTTGTCGTGGCGGGTGAGGAATATCTTGAGGATGATATTCCGCATATTGGTATGCGTCGCTCCTGAAAAGCCCCTCACCCTAACCCTCTCCCGGAGGGAGAGGGGACTGATTGGGGAATATTCAGGAGATTCGCCGACGTGAGCGATCGCAGTTGAATCCATAATCGACTCGGTTTTTCAGGTCGATGTATAACGTAAGACACCTCGGTCAGCTCCCTCTCCCCCCGGGAGAGGGCTGGGGTGAGGGCAACGATCTAAAGGCGAACACGCAATTCAGGGATACTCGAGAACAGCCTTGATCTGCCGCAAATTCCGCTCGATCCACCCCCGATCAATCGCCCCCCACTCGCGAATCCGGTAGCGCCCCGCATGGTTGCGCGCACCCTCTTCCTGCTCGAACTCGCAGACGATATCCAGATCCGCCAGCGCCGCGATGGTGTCCTGCGCCGTGCGCCGGGGCATGCCGGTGACCTCGGTCAGCGCCGGCACGCTGCTGGCCAGGCCGCTGTCGATCAGGTACGCCACGTACAAGCGCCGGTAGAAACTGCTCTTGGTCTTGCTTACGTCCATGCATGCACTCCGCTGTTTGATTTGTTATTGCATGTCTCGCCAGGTCAGATACACCCGCAGGTCGAACTCGATCTGGTGATAACCCGGCAGCATGTGATCACACAATTTGTAGAACGCCTTGTTGTGATCCGATTCCTTGAAGTGCGCCAGTTCGTGCACCACGATCATCTTCAGAAACTCCGGCGCAGCGTCCTTGAACAGCGAGGCGATGCGAATCTCTTTCTTGGCCTTGAGCTTGCCGCCCTGCACCCGCGACACCGTAGTGTGCAAGCCGAGCGCGCGGTGGGTCAGGTCGAGGCGGTTGTCGAACAAGACCTTGTCGATGGCCGGGGCGTTACGCAGGTATTCCTGCTTCAAATCGAGCGCGTAACCGTACAACGCCTTGTCGCTCTGCACGTCATGACGCCCCGGATAACGTTGGCTCAGGTAATCACCGAGGCGGTTGTCGGCGATCAATTGGCGCACCTGATCCTGCAATTGTGCGGGATAGGCCTGGAGGTATTTCAACGCAGTCATGGGGCGGCACGGGTCATGAAAAGGCCGCCAGTGTAGCGAATTCAACCGGCCAACGCGCTCCAGTCGAACGGCTCGGCAAAGCGCGCAGTGTCCTCGGCGACCAACGGCCGCGCCACCAGGAAACCCTGCACATATTCACAACCATGGGCTTGCAGCCATTGGTATTGCTCGAGGGTTTCCACACCTTCGGCAATCACCAGCAAGCCGTACTCCTTGCACAGCGCGATGACACTGCGCACCAGCGAGGCGTCCCGGGTCGAATCCGGCAATCGGGCGATCAGGTGGCGATCGAGCTTGAGGGTGTCCAGTTCCAGATCGCGCAAATGCGACAGCGAACAGGACCCGGAACCGAAATCGTCCAACGCCACCCGCACCCCGAGATTGCGCAGCAGCTTCAGCTGTTTGCGGGTCTCGTCCGGGTTGATCGTCAGCGCCTCCTCGGTCACCTCCACTTCCATCTGCTGCGGCTGCAAACCATGGCGCTCCAGCACCTGGCGCAACTCGGTGACCAGATTCGGCAGGCCGAACTGGGTGTTGCTCAAGCTCACGCCGATCACCAGCTCCCTGGAAAACTCCGTCTCCCAGGCCTTACGCTGCCCGGCGCTGCGGTGATAGATCCAGCTGCCGAGCCGGCTGATCAGCGTCGCCTCTTCCAGCAACGGCAGGAACAACCCCGGCGGCACATCGCCGACACTCGGATGCTGCCAGCGCAGCAACGCCTCGAAACCGCGAATCCGCCCGTCGCCAATCGCCACCTGCGGCTGATACACCAGATTGAAATCGCGGTTCTCGATGGCGCTGCGCACGCTTTCTTCCAGCATCAGTCGCGAGCGTGCGCGGCCGTTCATTTCATGATCGTAGAAGCGATATTGCTGACGTCCGGCACGCTTGGCCTCGTACATGGCGATGTCCGAGGCGCGCAGCAAACCGTCGAGGTTGCTGCCGCAATCCGGGTACGTGGCAATGCCGATACTCGCACCCAAGACAACATCCATACCTTCGATCTGCTGACAGATCGACAGCCGCTCAATGAGTTTTTCCGCAACCTTGGCCGCCTGCTCGGGAAACTCCAGATCCAGCAGCGCGGTGAATTCATCGCCGCCCATCCGCGCCAGAATGTCGAATGGCCGCAGGCAGGCTTTCAATTGTTCGGAGACCCAGCGCAACACCCGATCCCCGGCATCGTGGCCAAGGGAATCGTTGACCCGTTTGAAGCCGTCGAGATCGAGGTACATCAGCACCCAACTGCTGTCCGTGCGCTCGCCGCGCAGCAGCAGGTTTTCCACGGTCTGGTAAAAACCGCGGCGATTGAGCAGACCGGTCAACGGATCGGTGACGGCTTGAAACTCCAGCTGCTGATGCAGGTGACGCACCACTGACATGTCCAGCACCGTCACCACCATCGCGTGTTGCTCGCTCGGCAAAGCCGCACAGGAAAGCGCCACCGGCACTTGCTGCCCCGGCGCGGTACGCAACAACGCGTCGTGTAAACGCAGCGTCTCGCCACGTTTGTAACTGGCATAAAACTCGGAATCGGCCCACAGCGGAATGTGCGGTTTCTGCAAGTAATCGAGAAACTCCTGCCCTTCCAGCTCCTTCACCGGCGCATTGAGCAACCGCGAAATCGCCGGGTTGGCAAAGCGGATCAAGCCATCCTCCGCCAACACCAGAATCCCTTCCGCCGCGTTATCCAGCACCGACGCATTGAAGGCCCGCGCCGATTCCAGATCCTGACTCAAGCGCTGCAAGGCCCGGCGATTGCGCTGGTGCTCCAGCAACGCCTGGACTTTTGGTTTGAGAATCTGCGGATCGAAGGGTTTGAACAGGTAATCCACCGCACCGCTGGCATAGCCCTTGATCACGGCATCCTGGGATTGCTCGTTGGCGGTGAGGAAAATGATCGGCGTCAGCCGCGTTCGCTGGCTGCCGCGCATCAGGCGCGCGACTTCAAAACCGTCCATGCCCGGCATCTGCACATCCAGCAGCACCAGGTCGACGTCATGTTCGAGCAGCAGACTGAGGGCTTCGAAACCGGAAGCCGCGGTCATGACCTGCCAGTCCTGGCGCTGCAGCAACGCGCGCATGCTGATCAGATTTTCAGGGTAATCATCAACGATCAAAAGGACTGAGCTGCCTTCACCTGGCGTGGGTTGCGCGCATTCCATGCTGCTTCTCTTGTCGGGACATCCAATCGGGACGCGGCCGGTTTCTCGTGAAAACCGTACAGTTACTGAGCCTTCACTCTAGTCCGGGATCCGTAAAAGCAGTAGCTGTCATCAGGCCATCATTTAACCAAACCGGTAAGAAGCCGACTAACGGTCACCGCTGAAGCCCCCGAAAACCGGGAAAGATGGCATTTCGACAGGATGTTGACGCCAATCATCCGCCAGACGGCCGTTAACAAAAAATCCCTCTACGCTTATAAAGGCCGCCCCCAAGAACCGCGAGCTAGAGCTTCTGGCACGTGCGTGCAGCAAAAAGAGAGTGGAAGAACCGACATGATCGACCTCGCAACCTGGAACCTCAGCGTTCCCGTTGGCAGCCCGCCCTACACTGTCGAAACCTCCAAACTGGTGAACGGCTTCAAGGATCAGTACTTCCATTCCGACACCGGCACCCTGTTCTTCTGGTCCCCGGTGACCGGCTCGAAAACCGAAAACGCCATCTACCCCCGCACCGAACTGCGCGAGACCTACAGCAACGGAACCCTCCGCAACTGGTACTACCCCGACGCCGACAACCTGTTGCGCGCGACCCTCTCGGTCAACAAGGTGCCAAGCTCCGGGAAGATCGTCATCGGGCAGATTCATGCGTATGAAAGCCAGAAGCCGCTGGTGAAGCTTGAGTATCAGTACAAGACCAAAACCGAGACAGGCAACCTGGTGATCAAAGTGCGGATGCGGCCGGATGATGACGAAGGCCGGGTGATTACCCTGGCGACCGGGATCAAACTGGATCGCGAGTTCAACTACCTCATTCACCTGAGCCCAGGTGGCGCACTGGGTATCAGTGCGGCGGGGTATCAGTGGGACTCGCAGATCAGCGCGACGTGGCGTAACAAACCGCTGTATTTCAAGGCTGGCGTGTATGTGCAGGACAACACCGGGTACACCAGCGAGGGTGGGCAGGTGACGTTCAGCAAGCTGGATATCGATCACGATAAATAGCAGCCGCGCGACCGTTTAAGACTGCTGTTTAAAGACGGTTCGCGTTACTTCCTGAAGCCTACAACGGCTTGCGTCGCTGCCTACCGGTACGCCAGAATCCGCCGGCTTGTGCGCCTGGAGGGCCGTCGGTAACTTGATTCGGGTCACTGATTCGCAGTGATCGGGTTTAGTAGCCCGAGGGTTCGCGAGGCGTATTTGCACTCCAGAAAGTGAGATATCTCGATATCTGCGCTTGATGGTAGCTGTACGCAGGGCGCTTTCGGGCGCGCCGGTTCGCGTCTCCCCGGTCTACTAACCTGCGTTCAGCTGCCACCCCATCGTTTAGTAGCGATCCGGTGTCGGCTCCATTTCCCGGAGACGAAACATGATTCAATCGACACCTCATCCGCCGGTCACCGACCCGGCCTCCCCTTACGAATCCCTCGATTCAAAAAAACTCAATGAAGCCGCCGAACGCGCCCTCGACCACTACCTCTGCCCCGTCGCCCGCATCATGGCCACGGTCAACGAACCCGACCGCATGTACTTCGCCAACCCCGCCTACAACACCGAGTCCCTGCTGGCCAACGCCAGCGAAACCCTCGGCTCCGCCAGCGAAATGCTCAACAACTTCGCCGCCTCCCTCACCCCCGCCGACCGCAAAACCGCGATAGGCATTGCGCAACTGGTGATGCTTGGGGAGTTAGCGGTTAACCAAGCGCTGGATCACGTCGAACCGGCATAACCTGCGCACCGCTGAAACCAACAAACCCGCCCTTTCACTGAGTCTGACGGGGCGGGTTTGCTGTGAACCGGATCAGGCCTGGAGTCCGGCGTTCCCCCTTACTCACGTAATCAAATACGTACGAAGAAAACTGAGAGCAACCACTCGACTGGGAGTCGCGGGCACTTGAGGCGCCGGAGAGGGCGGAGTCGGCACACCCGGTGGAGTCGCACCAGAGTGAACAACTTCAACATCATAGATGCCGGGCGTAATACCCATGGCAGGCCAACGGCTTGTATTGATCTCGTTCTGGATAAATACACCCTGCTGCCTTCTAAGAGCCAAAAAAATCCGATAGTCATCGAGATGAATCTTCATTACCGACGTAGGAAAAAGGCCTTGGTCAACCAGAAGGATTTCCAGCTCATCGCCGAATCGGGTGGCCCCTGGCAATGCGTATTGCAAAGCAACGAACACCGTCCCCGGCACTTGCACCAGCAACGGCGCGACACTTCTCATCTGCAAAGATGGATAAGGATTAGGATCGGAAGCTATTTGCAGAGTAGTAGCGCTCAATCCAATCAGATTTCCCGGAACCGCTACAACAGGGGCAACGTTCATATTCAACCTACTTCATCAAAAATGCCGGATGGATGATTGAAACCAAGTTCATACACCCGCAGCCTAACAGGCAATTCAGCTCAAGGGACCTGTAAAAAATACCAGCTTTTAATTCCATTCAGCCATAAGAACAATCCCGACTATGGCCTGCAGGACTTCATAAGCTCTCCACAGCATTACCTGAAAACTTATCCAAAGACCCATTCAAAGTTTCAAACTTACGAATCGGTTATTGAATATATCGCCAACCAGTATAAAAAACTGGCAACTTTTACAGCATTCATAGAAAACGCGGGGATGGATTTATTTACCCCAGAAATAAAATAAATAAATCCGTCACTTTTTACAGCCGCCTAAATGATGATTTTATAGAATCAAAAGAATGCACAAAAAAAACTTTAATTCAAAACACATCTATAGAACTGTCATTTCTGACAGTGGACACCCCACCTCCTCCATTAGAAACTAAAACCTCAAACCAAGTAAGGAGTAACGCGCCATGAAAAGTGAAACTGAGACACCCGAACAATACATCCCACCAGGAAAAGTAGGCCGCGACAAGCTTTTATATATGCGTGACGCACAGGGAAAATTTACGCCGATAGTAATCAACTCTATAGACGCGACTCAAAAAACGATTACCGCTTTCAACTTCAACACAAAAACCGTGGAAACCGTGGAAATTAAATATTATCGTTTTTTTGAGAATTTAGAGTGCCGCGCAGGAATTCTCATAGCATAACCTCTCACAAATAGCATATAGAGGCACACCATGAACGACTTCTTTAAAAATGAAAATGCGCATATAACAAAAATTAAACTTGGAATGACAATACATGCAATAATCGACGGAGCCTTTGCAATTGATAAAATCTTATCTGGCATCGACCCCTCAACAAGATCCGTAATTCTTGCGGATAAAAACAATCCAGCAAAGATCAAGCCGTTCAATGTGGACTCTCTTTACGTAATTAATGAACTTGATCTCGATAAACTTTGTGATGAACTCTTAGCCCCTGAAGAAGAAGCTATGCTGGTACTAACACGAATTTCTGCTGGCAACGCCAGCAATGGCGGTTATGGTTATATGTCAGGATCTCCGAGTGGACCAACAAGTACTGGTGCGGGGTGGAATGTTCCGCCTGGTTACGGCATGGAAATTATCCCGCCTGATATGGTTTTTTCGAAAAAATGGCATCCTCCAGGTTGCCGCTGTAAGAAGAACAAATGCAACGGCATGGGTGGCTATTATGAGGGAGAACCAGTGAAATAAGCCGAAAAATATACATAAACATCAAGTTGAAAATTTAATACCCTGCAATTATTTGCAGGGTATTAAACTCATCAACTATATAAACACACCCAAAATCCACCGTATCCAGTTCTATTTCTTGACAGTGCATTTACTACTTCACTACCCACACAATCGAAACATCTGCCTAATTCTGCTTTCATTAAATAACAGTTATAAATGAGGATGGTAGAAGATATATTGTATTGCCAATTGTCACTGAGCCATAGAAGTCTATCAGACCTTTCCCTAATGCCTTTAATGCGGGAATTCCAACAACCACCATCGCGTCTTGCTGAACACCAGCTCCATAATTCTGAAAAGTAAAGCTAAACTGAAAGCCGACAGAAGACACGGGAGGATTGCTGATATTATCTCCAAAAAAATCCAATTTTGCCCCAACGGGGATAGGCACAGGAATTAATCCTTGACTAAGTTTTAAATTCAGCCCGCCTAAATTCTTAAAAGTAGCATAGGATTTACCGTACTTTGCATAGGTAGGGTTATTTTGATCTAAAGGATCCGATCCTATCTCTTGCTCTGCCAAAATAGATGAATCGGAGTAGTAGATTTTGAGTGGAGTAAGTTTTCTATATACAGGCATGATAAATCCTCCAGAAGACTATGTATTAAGTTACACTTCAAACAAAAACACCTTTCACTATCAGTTACCGTCCGTTTTTGTCATCGTAGCCTTTTCAATTTATCTAAAACTTACGCCTTTGAAACCTGTTACAAATAACAGGTCTCTATTCCAATTTGCGATAAAAATCTAAAAATTTATAGCTAGTCAACTAATACGCACCAAAAAGTGGATGTATATAGATATCCGCTGAGCCAGCTCAGCCGACAGACATCAAATGTCAGTCTTGCTCATTGGCTTTTGCTTTATTCCTCAGCCAACGGAGTCATTCAACACTACTCCCCGCCTTGGAAGAAGCGGGGCCGAAAACGGGGATAGATTTATTTAATGCATATAGCCACCGCACTAGATAGATTAGTCCCTGTCACGCTGAACAATAATTACCATCCACAAAAAAATTGGACTTATTTATCCCCTGCTTCAACTCAGCCGACAGGCATCAAATGCCAGTTTTGCTCACTGGCTTTCGCTTCATTCCTGAGCCAACGGAGTCATTCAACGCTACTCCCCGCCCTGCATCCCATTCCCGCTGCATATCAGCAAACAACTCGCCGTTCACTCGCGCCCGATGATTCGCAAGGACTTGAGTCATCGCCTCGGCAATACGCTCGATGATCAAGGCAGGCCTCTCTACCGAGCAATGCTTGCGACCAAACTCGATCAGTTGCTGGCGATCCGGGTAGGTTTTCACCTTGTTCATCTTGATTGCCAACGTGCGATCAACCAATGAGCGTCCTGATTTTGGATTGTAGTTTTCGTAGACCGTTGTGGTGGTGACATCGAAAACGGGAGCCAATTGCACGGTTTCAAGAGCTTCTGGATGGGTATAAATCACACCAAAGTTCTTCAGATGCGCATCCCCGTTTCGAACCATGACCGAAAGGCAGACCGAAGAGAAAAAACGTTCCAATTCACGAAGCGGATCACCATGCCGGCAGACCTGGCCAATCACAGCCGCGAGGGTTTCGTAGCTCTGCGAATACTTGTAGTTGTCATGGGGATCTTTGTTGAGCCCCAACAGAACGGCCATGTCTTCAAACCCCAGACGACCGGCCGCAGTCAGATCGAAGCGCTCCATCACAAACAAATCGCCGTTTTCGGACAGCCAGAACGGCGGTGTTTCCAACCCGGCAAGACGAGCCGCTTCCAGGCATAGAAATTCATTCTGAGCCAGATGTGCGTACTCATCTGCGCCTGATTTGACGATCAGATCGGAGATGAGCATGGTTTTTCGATTGCCGGTGAGTTTGTCCAGGTCGGGTACCAGCACCTTGGGCTGCACACCTGAAATGCCCGACTCGAAATAGGTGTCGACCAGAAACTCGAAAACGCCCTGCGAAACATCGGCAGACAGGATCTCCTGCAATCCGACTTGCGCACGCACGGATACCGGAGTCTCTATCGGATTTTGCAGGTGAGGCGTCCGATCTGGTTCCCGCCAATAACTGATAACAGGCGCATCTCATCGACTTGCATGTGCTTGGCCATCCGGCGCTTGATCTGATCCGCCAGAAACCCTTCAGGCACATTCATATCGAAGATCGGATGCAGCACGTTGCTCACCGAGGGCGTCATAGGGCATGACCAGTGAGACTTCCCTTGTTGCATCCGCGGTTTCATAGGCGAAGGAAAACTGCGATCCCTTTGACAGCTCGCCAGAGAAGCCTTGCGTCGTGGAGACGTTGAGCCGTTTGACTTTACTCATCGTGCTCTACCAGATCGGCAAGGGATTTGAGGTCGATGCGGTTGTCGACAATTTCCAGCGCCATGCCCAGCGCTGACAGCACTCTGAACGCGGTGTAGAGCGCGACATTCTCGCCGGCCTCAAGGCCAATGATGGTTTTGCGGCTGCATTTGGCTCTGTGGGCCAATATCGCTTGGCTATAGCCCTTGGCCCGACGCAATTGCCGAATTCTTTCACCGAAAAGAGCGGGATTGGGGAGCAGCATAAATGTCACCCATAAAGGACTTTTCTAAATATAGAGTCGATTATGTCCACTATAGGTGACATTTCAAGCGCCTTACGTCAGTCGGCTGCCACACGTCAGTGGTAAACGTGCGAGACGACACCATCACCACAGTGTTGTGCTAACGTAACATTTAATTATTTATGTTCCGGTATCAGCACATGGACTATTTTTTGTTGATCGCTCGTCTTGGCAACCAGTTGCGCGAAAAACGTATCGGCCGAGGCTTGACCCAAGCACAGCTTGCCGCCCTCGCCGGGCTGACGCGATACAAGGTCATCGCCGTAGAAAAAGGCACTCTGTCCGTCGGTATGATCGCTTACGCGCGCGTCCTCGGTGCACTGGATTGCGAACTCGCTGTCGTCCCGGCCGCCATGCCAACCCTTGAAGAGCTTGGGGATTTATTCGAATGAAGATGACCTCTCTCAAAGTCAGTACGCCTGAGGGGCATAGCGGCAGGCTTTTCAGCGATGGCGAGGACTTCACTTTTCGTTATCACGAAGACGCAGCGTCAGAAATGGCGATCAGCTTGTCGATGCCGGTACGTCATGACGAGTTTCGCCGGCGCGAACTCCACCCGGTTTTTCAGATGAACCTGCCGGAAGGCTATGTACTGGAGCAGCTGCGCAATCGCTTGGCCAAGACGGTGAATGTCGATCCGATGCTTCTATTGGCGCTTTCCGGTAGTACTTCACCCATCGGCAGGGTTCAAGTGCGCTCTGAAACGGTTGATGCCTTGCTGGAGGAACAACAATTTCCAGGAGAAAAACTCGAGGAGATTCTGACGTGGGACGGCACGGAAGATATCTTCGCCGGCCTTATGGATCGCTACATCTTGCGCGCGGGTATTTCAGGTGTTCAGCCAAAATTGCTGGTTCCGGAACAACAAGAAGCCGCGTTACCCCGCGTGACCTCGAAAACTTCAGACTTGATTATCAAAAGCGGCCGAGACGAATTTCCCGGTCTGGCCATCAACGAGTTCCTTTGCATGTCCATGGCAAAGGACGCCGGTATTCCCGTTCCGCCGTTTTACCTTTCCGATAACGCCAAGCTGTTTGTCATGCGCCGCTTTGACCGCGACGAACAGCTCAACCCGATCGGTTTTGAAGACATGGCGGTGTTGATGGGGTTGTCGGCCAGCCAGAAGTACAGCAAAAGCTATGCGGCTATCGCCAAGGCCATCCGCGTGTACTGCCCGGCCCAACACCTGCGCACTTCCCTTGATCAACTCTTCGATAGCGTTGCCCTCAGCTGCATTGTCGGAAATGGCGACGCTCATTTGAAAAATTTCGGCCTGCTCTACTCCGAACCGACTCAACGCGACGCACGCCTGGCGCCGGCTTACGACATCGTCAACACCACGGCCTATATTCCGGAGGATGTTCTGGCTCTGGATCTGGCGGGCAACAAGTCGATGTTTGCCTCGCGACAGGGTTTGCTGGAGTTCGCCCGCACCTGTGAGATCGAGCAGCCGAGGGAGCGCATTCAGCGATTGCTTGCCTCGGTAGAAGCGGTGCTTGCGCGCCATCCTCAGTATCGGGAACAGGCGCCTAATGTGGTCAGTGCCATCGAGCAGGCAGCAGCGCCGTTTGCTCTGACTTTTGGATAACGTGGATCGAAAATATCGTCGCCCATAAAAAATCCGCCTCTCGGCGGATTTTTTATTCAATCAGCTAAACACCCAGTCTCAATTGACCTTCGCGTTCAACTCACCCTTCAGATAACGCTGATACATGCTTTCCAGCGAGATCGGCTTGATCTTCGAAGCGTTGCCGGCAGTACCGAAAGCTTCGTAACGAGCGATACATACATCGCGCATCGCCTTCACGGTTTCGCCGAAGAATTTACGTGGGTCGAACTCGCTCGGGTTGGTGGCCATCAGGCGACGCATGGCGCCGGTGGACGCAAGACGCAGGTCGGTGTCGATGTTGACCTTGCGCACGCCGTGCTTGATGCCTTCGACGATTTCTTCAACCGGTACGCCGTAGGTTTCTTTGATGTCGCCGCCGTACTGGTTGATGATCGCCAGCCACTCTTGCGGAACCGACGAGGAACCGTGCATCACCAGGTGGGTGTTCGGGATGCGTTTGTGGATTTCCTTGATGCGGTCGATGGCCAGCACGTCGCCGGTAGGTGGCTTGGTGAACTTGTAGGCGCCGTGGCTGGTGCCGATGGCGATGGCCAGGGCGTCGACCTGAGTCTTCTTGACGAAGTCAGCGGCTTCTTCCGGGTCGGTCAGCATCTGGCTGTGATCCAGAACGCCTTCGGCGCCGATGCCGTCTTCTTCACCGGCCATGCCGGTTTCCAGCGAACCCAGGCAGCCCAGCTCGCCTTCAACCGAAACGCCGCAGGCGTGAGCCATGGCGACGGTTTGTTGGGTCACGCGGACGTTGTATTCGTAGTCGGTCGGCGTCTTGCCGTCTTCGCCGAGGGAGCCGTCCATCATCACCGAGCTGAAGCCCAGTTGAATGGAGCGCTGGCAGACGTCAGGGCTGGTGCCGTGATCCTGGTGCATGCACACCGGGATGTGCGGGAACTCTTCGATCGCGGCCAGGATCAGGTGACGCAGGAACGGCGCGCCAGCGTATTTGCGAGCGCCGGCCGAAGCCTGGACGATCACCGGGGAGTCAGTCTTGTCAGCGGCTTCCATGATGGCGCGCATCTGCTCAAGGTTGTTGACGTTGAAGGCTGGAACGCCGTAGCCGAACTCGGCTGCGTGGTCCAGCATCTGGCGCATGCTGATAAGTGCCATTGTGTGTGTCTCTCCCGGTTTGGGTCGTTAATCGTGCCAGCCTGCCGGAGCGGCGGCGGCTATTCAAGTGATTGCAGATCGGGGGTTCAGGCCCGGCCTGGTGATTCGATAAAGCAAATTCTGTTTTATTCGGCTTTGCAGCCCCGGCCGATCAAATCATTGGTGGCGACCCAGTAGACCAGGCCTTCATTACCTTTGATGTGAAACGCCAGCATGTCGTCGCTGTACAGCGCGCCCGAGGCACCTGGCTCTTCTTTCAGGCGATAGACCTGATCGCCGCCGCCCAGCCGCACATCGACTGCCTTCTGGCCGGCATCGGTGTAGCGCCACAGCACCTTGGCCTGGCTGTCGCAGGTCCAGGTGGTCCAGTTATCCACAGGGGCGGACGACTGGAACGGGTTCCACTGCGCGCAACCACCCAACAATCCCAGCGCCGCAACGGCTATCAAGCCTTTCATCCGTGTTCCTCGACCGGCAGCACACGCCGCCGGCCCTGAGTTAAAGAGTCAGACCGGTCAAGGGCAACCATGTTCCTTGGCCGGGGTTTGCGTCTCGTACTTGTCCAGGCCTTCCGGCCCCGAGCGCTTGTTCAGCACCGGGTTGGTTTCGGCCTGCCAGTCGGCCTGGTAGCAGCCTTTCTGTGCCTCGCCGGGTGCCGGTTCCGGCGCAGCCTTCGGGTTGCTCCCGCAGGCCGCCAATGTACCGGTCAGCAGCAACAGCGCTAACGACTTGACCATCTGAACACTCCTTTGCCTGGCCAAACGGGCGGCCTCAGGCCTTGGCCCGGCTTTCCAGGACTTCAACGGCCGGCAGCACCTTGCCTTCGACGAATTCGAGGAACGCGCCACCGCCGGTGGAAATGTAGGAGATCTTTTCCGCCACGCCATATTTATCGATGGCCGCCAGGGTGTCGCCACCGCCGGCAATCGAGAACGCTGCGCTTTCCGCGATGGCTTCGGCCAGCACTTTGGTGCCGTTGCCGAACTGGTCGAATTCGAACACGCCGACCGGGCCGTTCCACAGGATGGTTTTCGACGATTTCAGCAGTTCGGCGAAGTTGGCAGCGGTTTGCGGGCCGATGTCCAGGATCATGTCGTCGGCGGCAACATCAGCGATCAGTTTCACGGTCGCTTCGGCGCTTTCAGCGAATTCCTTGGCAACCACGACGTCCACCGGCAGCGGCACGCTGACCTTGGCGGCGATGGCGCGAGCGGTGTCCAGCAGGTCCGGCTCGTACAACGATTTGCCGACCGGGTGACCGGCAGCAGCGAGGAAGGTGTTGGCGATGCCGCCACCGACGATCAGTTGATCGCAGATCTGGCTCAGGCTGTTCAGCACGTCGAGTTTGGTCGAGACCTTGGAACCGGCAACGATGGCGGCCATCGGCTTGGCCGGTGCGCCCAGGGCTTTGCCCAGTGCGTCGAGTTCAGCGGCCAGCAGCGGGCCGGCGGCGGCGACCTTGGCGAACTTGGCGACGCCGTGGGTCGAACCTTCAGCGCGGTGAGCGGTGCCGAAAGCGTCCATCACGAACACGTCGCACAGCGCAGCGTATTGCTGGGCCAGTTCATCGGCGTTTTTTTTCTCGCCCTTGTTGAAGCGCACGTTTTCGAACAGCACGATGTCGCCGGCCTTGACGTCAACGCCGCCCAGGTAATCAGCCACCAGCGGCACTTCACGACCCAGAGCCTTGCTCAGGTAGTCGGCGACTGGCTTGAGGCTGTTCTCGGCAGAGAATTCACCCTCGGTCGGACGACCCAGGTGCGAGCAGACCATCACGGCCGCGCCTTTTTCCAGGGCCAGCTTGATGGTCGGCAGCGAAGCCAGGATACGCGCATCGCTGGTGACAACACCGTCCTTGACTGGGACGTTGAGGTCTTCGCGGATCAATACGCGCTTACCTTGCAGATCGAGGTCGGACATCTTCAACACGGTCATGGGTCGCACTTCCTACGGTTTTTTTGAAGTCGCTGTTTGCAGATAGTGTTCTGCAACATCCAGCATTCGGTTGGCAAAACCCCATTCGTTGTCGAACCAGGCCAGGATGTTCACCAGCCGGGGGCCGGAAACGCGGGTCTGACTGGCATCGACGATGGCCGAATGTGGGTCATGATTAAAATCACAGCTTGCATGGGGAAGCTCGGTGTAAGCCAACAGACCTTTGAGCGGGCCGCTGGTGGCGGCGTCGCGCAGGATCCGGTTGACCTCGCCGGCGTCGGTGTCGCTCGCGGTCTGCATCGTGATGTCGAGGCAGGACACGTTGACCGTCGGCACGCGTACGGCTTTGGCCTGGATTCGCCCGGCAAGTTCCGGCAGCAGACGCTCGATACCGCGCGCCAGACCGGTGGACACCGGGATCACCGACTGGAACGCCGAACGGGTACGGCGCAGGTCTTCGTGGTGATAGGCGTCGATCACCGGCTGATCGTTCATCGCCGAGTGAATCGTGGTGATCGACACGTAATCCAGGCCAACCGCCTGATCCAGCAGACGCAACAGCGGCACGCCGCAGTTGGTGGTGCAGGAGGCGTTGGACACCAGCAGTTCGTCGCCGGTCAGGCAATCCTGATTGACGCCGTAGACGATGGTGGCGTCGACATCCGCCTCGCTGGCCATCGGCTGCGAGAACAGCACCCGTGGCGCGCCGGCGTCGAGAAAACGCTGGCCGTCTGCGCGGGTGTGGTAAGCGCCGGAACATTCGAGCACCAGGTCGACGCCCAGTGACGCCCAATCGATGCCTTCGGGGGTGGCACTGCGCAGGACCTTCACGCAGTCGCCATTAATATGCAGACAATCGCCGTCGACCTTCACTTCGCCCGGGAACCGGCCGTGGGTGGAGTCGAAGCGTGTCAGGTATTCGATGCTGGCCATGTCGGCCAGATCGTTGATCGCGACAATTTCAAACCCGGCCTTCTCGCCTCGCTCGAACAACGCACGCAAGACGCAACGACCAATCCGGCCGTAGCCGTTGAGTGCAACTTTGTAGGGACGCGGTTGAGGCATGGGGTTCTCGATTACCGTGGTGTATCAGTCAAAGCGATGTTGCCTGACCGACCGCCATCGCGGGCAAGCCCGCTCCCACAG
>NZ_JBSVWF010000084.1:0-18977 GCF_054071635.1 Pseudomonas sp. SDO52101_S400
CACATTTGAAATGCATTCCAATGTGGGAGCGGGCTTGCTCGCGAAGGGGCCAGCGAAGGCGGCGGAGCTTTCAGAGCTGCCCGTCGCGATCCCGGAAGCCCAACAGGTACAGCACACCATCCAGCCCGAGGGTGGAAATCGCCTGCTTCGCCGACTGTTTGACCAGCGGCTTGGCGCGGAACGCCACGCCCAGACCGGCAATCGCCAACATTGGCAGATCGTTGGCACCGTCGCCCACGGCGATGGTCTGCTCCAGACGCAAACCTTCCTTGTGGGCCAGTTCCTTCAGCAGATCCGCCTTGCGCTGGGCATCGACGATCGGCTCGATCGCCACGCCGGTGCACTTGCCGTCGACCACTTCCAGTTCGTTGGCGAACACGTAGTCGATGCCGAGCTTGGCCTGCAATTGCTTGGCGAAGTAGGTGAAGCCGCCGGACAGGATCGCGGTCTTGTAGCCCAGGCGCTTGAGTTCGGCGAACAGGGTTTCGGCGCCTTCGGTCAGGCGCAAAGAGGCGCCGATCGAATCGAGCACGCTGACATCAAGGCCTTTAAGCAGCGCCAGACGCTCTTTGAAGCTGGCGCGAAAGTCCAGCTCGCCGGCCATTGCCCGCTCGGTGATTTCCGAAACCTGGTCGCCGACGCCGGCCGCCTTGGCAAGTTCATCGATGACTTCGGCTTCGATCAGGGTCGAGTCCATGTCGAACACCGCCAGACGGCGATTACGACGGAACAGCGAATCTTCCTGGAAGGCGATGTCGACATTCAGTTCCTGGGCCACGCTGAGGAATTCGGCGCGCAGGGCCTGTGGATCAGCCGCCTCGCCACGCACGGAGAACTCGATGCAGCCCTTGCCCTTGTCGGCCGGCGTGTCCAGCGGCATGCGACCCGACAGACGGTCGATGTGGTCGATGTTCAGGCCATATTTGGCGGTGATCGAACTCACGGCCTGCAACTGGCCGGCGGTGACCTTGCGGGTCAGCAGGGTGACGATGTGGCGTTTCTTGCCCTGATTGCCCACCCATTGCTGGTAATCCTCTTCGGATACCGGGGTGAAACGCACCTGTTGGTCGAGCTCGTAGCCCTTGAACAGGATGTCCTTGAGCACCGACTTTCCTTGCTCGGAGTCGGGGATTTCCACGAGGATGCCGAACGACAGCATGTCGTGGATCACCGCCTGACCGATGTCGAGGATGTTCACACCACCCTGGGCCAGAACACCGGTAATGGCCGCCGTCAGACCCGGACGGTCGACTCCCGTGATGTTAATCAGGACGATTTCGCGCAACGCGCACCCCCGCAACTGGAAAAAAACCGCATTCTACCCACTTTCAGTGACCATCGGGCACCGCCAGCGCTTTGCCGGTCTAGGGCCTGTCGCTATACTGCGCGTCAACTTCACGGACAAAAGAGCCGAGCTCAGTGAACCGGCCCACGCCAGTTAAAACCGATAACTTCTTTCTGCTGATCTTCCGTGCACTGCGCCACCGCCGTGTACCGATTGCATTGCGCATTGCCAGCCATAACGTGATCCTGGTCGCCCTGGCCCTGGTGATCTATGCCTGCGTGATGGGCTTGCAGTTCAAGCAGGCCATGCACGAGCAGGCCGATGCGCTGGGCGAAAGCCTGACCACGCAGACCGCCACCTCCGCGACCGAGCTGCTGGTGTCCAACGACATCCTCAGCCTCAACGTGCTGCTCAACAACCTGACCAAGAACAAGCTGGTGGCCCACGCCGCCATCTACAGCGTGGACAACCGCATCCTCGCCGAGTCCGGTCAGCGGCCCAAGCACAGCCTGCTGGGCGAAGCCGAAGGCATGTACGAGAGCAAGATCACCTTCCAGGACGTGACCGCCGGGCAACTGCGCATCAGTCTGGACATGGATCAATTCCAGCAGCCGATGACCATCAGCCTGCAAAGCATGGGCATCCTGAGCGCGATCCTGCTGGCACTGTCCCTGGCCCTGAGCCTGCGTCTTGGCCGGCACATCTCCACGCCATTGCTGCAATTGCGTGTCTGGCTGCGCCGGATCGACGAGTACACACCGGGTATCGAGCGTCAGGACGAGATCGGCGATCTGGCCCGTCAACTGCACGCCAGTTACGCTCCGGAGCCGACCATTCCAGAGCCGGAGCCGGAACCCGAGTTCGAGGACGACGACGTCGAGCCGGAATTCGAAGTGCGCAACCTGCGTGATCCGAGCTTCGACGAGAGCCGCCCGATGGCCGCGCAGAAGCCTGCGCCACGCCATGTGGTCAGCACCGTTGAAGACGACGATGACGAGGATCCGTTTGCCGATCTGCGTGACGAATCACTGAGCGAAACCGCAACACCAGCCGTTCGTCGGCCAACCCCGAGCGTGCCACAACACACGGCGGTGCTGGCGGTGCAACTGGGCTCGCAGGAGCAACTGCGCCGGTTGCCACGGGCACGTCTGGAAGAGTTGCAGGATCGCTACCGCGACTGCCTGGAACAGGCTGCTTCGCTGTATCAGGGTGAAATCGAAACCCTGAACGATGGCAGCACGCTGATGCTGTTCCACACCGAAGACAGCGGCGACGATTACCTGACCAACGCCATCTGCTGTGGCGAGCTGCTGCGAGCACTGGGCCACCAGTTGCAGATCGAAGTCGCCGACAGCGGCATCACCCTGCAATTGCAACTGGGCCTGACCCTGGGCGACGAGTTGTTCGGGCTGAGCCAGATCGACCTGCTGCTGACCGACTCCGCCCAGGACGCCCTGGCGCTTTCGCAGCACAGCCGCAATCTGCTGCTGGTGGAGCGCAAGATCGGTGATGACGCATTGATTCGTCAGCGTGCGCGGATCCGGCCGATTGCCAGCCCTGAAGGGGCTTGCTGTGTGGAGCGGTTGATGGAGCCTTATCCGTCGATGCTCGAGCGGCAACTGGCGCGGATGCATGAGCGTCGGGCCTGAGGCGTTGCCCTTGATGTGAAGAAGCCCGCAGACGAGTGATTGTCTGTGGGCTTTTTTGTGCGTGGCGTTATTGAGATATCACCCGTCGTCAAACAGCCCCTCACCCTAGCCCTCTCCCGGAGGGAGAGGGAACCGAAAGGGGGATGCTCAGGATCTACACCGACCTGAACGTTCCCTGCCGAATCCATAATCGAAAGCCCGCACTGCGCCGAATCCATAATCACCAAGGTCTTTCAGGTCGATGAATGACGCAAGACACCTCAGTTAGTCCCCTCTCCCTCCGGGCGGTCCGACGTTTCGGGAGGGTTAGGGTGAGGGGGCTTTTGATCTTCTACCCAGAACCCCAGAAACGACAAAGCCCGCACAAGGCGGGCTCTGTCTTGACTCGATCCAGCCTTAGAAGCGAAACACTTCCATATCCGTACGAATCGGCGAAGCCATCGGAATCTTCGGTTGCTTCTCGGCTTCCGCCGCCGGCGCGGCCGGTTTCGGTGCCGGTTTGCGCGGCGCTTCGGCAACTGGAGGCTGGTTGGCCAAAGGTTTGAGCGCCACCGACAACTGCTCCGCCAGGCGCTGCAACAACACGCCTTGCGCCTGCACCTGCGCGGCGGTGGTGCCGGCATGCTGTTCCTGCAGATGCACGATGCGGTTGTCCCGCACCTGACCACGACGGTCGATCAGGCGCCACTGCGCGTCCAGAATCGCCGGTTGCCTGGCACCGGAATCCAGACGAGTGATGGTCAACAGCACCTGCACGTCCGGGGTGAACCCCAGAGTGGCCGGCGCCAATACCACACGCTGGCTGTCGAGGCGACCTGCGACCTGACGCAACAGCAACTGATCGATGTCCGAAGACAGGCTTCCGGCCCAGCGACCATCGGTCGAAGCCTGCAGGCTGCCATCCGGCTGACGTTGCAACAAGGTTTCACGTTGCAGATAGTCGGCAACGACCACAGGGCCCAGCAAAACTGCCATGCCCGCGCTTTGCGCAGGCTGAGCCGGACTTCCGCTGTCCAGCTGATACAGCGACACCGGTTGGTGAACGCTGCAACCCGCCAGGCCAAGAACGCCGGCGAGCAGGAAAATAAGGGGGCGCAGAGAAGTCATCATCCCGTCCAGGTGGCCGCCACAAGGCTGACCACAGTGAAAATACTCAAAAAATATGAAGAACGCTCGGCCACGCCGGCGCTTGGAAAGGCCATATCATCCGTGAATATGCGTTCCGACTCCAGCGCCAAAGCGCCGATCTACGGGTTAAATCGAAGATCGGACGCTCTAGAGAGGCGTTCTCAGTCATTTTCTCCGAAGGAGAAATGAGTGCGAATACCCCCTGGCCGCTTAATTGAGGTTTTCGACGAGCAGCGCATCCACTCGCTGGAAGCCCCGTGGCAGTTTATTGCCACGGCGACCACGCTCACCCTTGTAGTGTTCGAGGTCGTCGGCTTTCAGCGACAAGGTACGTTTTCCGGCTTGCAGCACCAGCGTGGCGCCTTCCGGAAGAACGGCGATGTCCGTGACATATTCTTCGCGACTGGCCACACGCTCACCGGAAATACCGATGATCTTGTTGCCTTTGCCCTTCCCTAATTGTGGCAGATCGCTGATTTTGAAAATCAGCAGGCGACCCTCGGTCGTGACCGAGGCCAGCCAGTTCTGCTCGCGATCGGCCACCGGGCGCGGCGCGATCACCTTGGCGTTGTTCGGCAGGCTCAACAGGGCCTTGCCGGCCTTGTTCTTGGCTTGCAGGTCTTCACCCTTGACCACGAACCCGTAGCCGGCGTCGGAGGCGATCACATACAGCGCGTCGTCCTCCGGCATCAGCACGCATTCGAACGTGGCGCCTGGCGGTGGCGTCAGACGGCCGGTCAACGGCTCACCCTGGCCCCGTGCCGAAGGCAAGGTGTGTGCGGCCACCGAGTAACTCCGACCGGTGGAGTCGATAAACACCGCAAACTGGTTGGAACGCCCAGCCGCCGAGGTCTTGAAGCCGTCGCCGGCCTTGTACGACAGGCCGGTGGCGTCGATTTCGTGGCCCTTGGCCGAACGGATCCAGCCTTTTTCCGACAGTACAACGGTGACTTTCTCGTTCGGCAGCAGATCGTGCTCGGTCAGTGCTTTGGCTTCCGCACGCTCGACGATTGGCGACCGACGGTCATCACCGTAGGTTTCGGCGTCTTTCAACAGCTCGGTACGGACCAGTTTCTTCAGCTTGGCTTCGCTGCCCAACAAGGCTTGCAGCTTGGCCTGCTCCTTGAGCAGCTCGTCCTGTTCGTCGCGCAACTTCATCTCTTCCAGTCGCGCCAATTGACGCAGACGGGTATCGAGGATGTAGTCGGCCTGGATTTCGCTGAGGGCAAAACGCTCGATCAGCTTGGCTTTCGGGTGTTCCTCGGTGCGGATGATGTGGATTACTTCATCCAGGTTGAGGTAAGCAATCAGCAAACCGTCCAACAGGTGCAGGCGACGCTCGACCTTGTCGAGACGGAATTGCAGGCGACGACGCACGGTCAGTACGCGGAATTCCAGCCACTCCACCAGCAGCGCACGAAGGTTTTTCAGCTGCGGCTTGCCGTCCAGACCGATGATGTTGACGTTGACCCGGTAGGTCGACTCCAGCTCGGTGCTGGCGAACAGGTGCTGCATCAGCGCTTCGTGATCGACGCGGCTGTTGACCGGGATGATCACGATGCGGCACGGGTTCTCGTGGTCGGACTCGTCACGCAGGTCAGCGATCTGCGGCGCTTTCGACGGCTTGGCCTGCATCAGCGCGGCGATCTGTTCCAGCACCTTGGCCCCGGAAACCTGGTGCGGCAGCGCGGTGACGATGATGTCGCCGTCCTCGACATGGTAAACGGCGCGCATGCGCACCGAGCCCTTGCCGGTTTCGTACATTTTCAGCAGATCGGCACGCGGGGTGATGATTTCCGCTTCGGTCGGGTAGTCCGGGCCCTGAATGTGTTCGCAGAGCTGCTCGACCGTGGCTTTCGGCTCGTCGAGCAGGCGCACGCACGCAGTGGCGACTTCGCGCAGGTTGTGCGGCGGTACGTCGGTAGCCATGCCCACGGCAATGCCGGTGGTGCCGTTGAGCAGGATGTTCGGAAGGCGCGCAGGGAGAACCAGCGGTTCCTGCAGGGTGCCGTCGAAGTTCGGGCCCCAGTCTGCGGTGCCTTGGCCCAGCTCGCTGAGCAACACTTCGGAATAACGCGACAGCCGCGCTTCGGTGTATCGCATGGCGGCGAAGGATTTCGGATCGTCCGGCGCCCCCCAGTTACCCTGGCCGTCCACCAGCGTGTAGCGATAGCTGAACGGCTGGGCCATCAGCACCATCGCTTCGTAGCACGCCGAGTCGCCGTGCGGGTGGAACTTGCCGAGCACGTCGCCGACGGTACGCGCCGACTTCTTGTGCTTGGAATCGGCGTCCAGCCCCAATTCGCTCATGGCGTAGACGATACGCCGCTGTACCGGTTTCAGACCGTCGCCGATATGCGGCAGGGCACGGTCCATGATCACGTACATGGAGTAGTTGAGGTAGGCATTTTCGGTGAAGTCAGCCAGCGACCGGCGTTCTACGCCATCTAAGCTGTCTGCAAGGTTGTCGCTCATGCGGGCCTCATCGGTTCGTTGTCTGGCGCAGCAGCATGGTGCCGCCGCGCTGAGTAAATTCAAGTTTGTTCAGGGCGCTCATGCCGAGCAGCACCTGATCGCCATGCAGCCCCGGCGCCACCAGTGCGCGGACGTCCCGCAGCACGATGTCGCCCAGTTGCAGGCGGTCGATACGGGTGCGATAGCCCTGGCTCAGGCCGTTGGCCGTGCTCAGGGTCACACCGAAACCTTCTTCCAGCTTCAGGCTTTTCGCCACCTCCGCCGGGATTGCCACGTCGGTCGCGCCAGTGTCGAGCATGAACTCCACCGGCCTCCCGTTGATCAGTCCGCTGACGACAAAATGTCCCTGGGCGTTGCCGATCAGTTTCACTTCGATATAGCCGTTGCCCTGCTGCGAAGTCACCTCTGCATTGGGATTACGCTGGCGTTCTTCCCACTGGCCGAAAAACCGCGTGGCCAGAAACAGGGCCGCGCACCAGGCCAGAATCATCAGCACCCGACCGGCGCGCTTGCCCGGCGGTTGCTGACTCACGGCTTGGCGCTCCAGCCACCCTCAGGTGCGGCGAAACGCCAGACGATCGGGCGGACCTCGCCATCGGCGCGAGGACCAAAATTGTTGTCGACGCCGATCCAGGCGCCTTGAGCATCGACGACCAGCGCCTCTTCCAGCCCGAAGTTCTGCGCGTAACGACGATTGCCCTGCAACAGCTCGGCCGCGTACGACCAGCAAAGCTCGACCTTGGCCGTCTGCGCATCGCGACGACAGATCTGGTACGCGTTGCGCTCAAGGGTAAACAGTTTGCCGTTGAACAATGACAGGTCGGAAAAGTCCCGATTGACCGGTCTGGCCTTGGGGAACTGCGGAGGCTGCATTTCCATCCCGCCTTCGCTCAGCAGCACGCAGCGACCATCACAGTCCCACACTGTCTGCTGACGCTTGATCAGCAGCAAGCCGCGGCTTTGCCGTTCGGCGGCCAGCCACATCTGATCGCCCGCCGGATTGATCGCCAGGCCCTCGAAGATCGCATTGAATTGCAGCAGCAGACCACTGGCCCGCGCTTCGCGCACCATCATCGGCGAGATTTTCAGCCACGACGACGGCCCCTGCGGCGGCACTTGCAGTACGGCGGCATGGCCTTCGCTGACAATGTAGCGATTGCCGGCGCTGTCGCAGGTGATCCCTTCGAAATCCAGGTCACCACCGCGAACGAAGGACGCCGCCCAGGTCCGCGACTTGATACCCCACGGCAAGCCGCTGTCGGGGACTGGTGGCGGGTCGATGCGTACGGCTGTCGCCTGCCAGACCGGGTCGCGGGTATCGAGACGGTAGATTTGATCATCGTCGCGATCCGACACCGTCCACAGCTCGTTGCCGCACAGGGCCAGCCCCGACAGATTGCCGCCGCGCATGCCTTCGACCGGGTGTTCGGCGAGCACGCGCAACTCTTGCACAGGCTCTGCCGACACCGTCATCGAACCCAGCAGCAACGCACTCGCCAAGGCCCAGCCAAACCGCATCAGGCGAGGACCTCGGCGAGGTTGCCCTTGGACTCGAGCCAGGTCTTGCGGTCACCGGCGCGTTTTTTCGCCAGCAGCATGTCCATCATTTCCGAGGTCTCGGCGAAGTCTGCCCCGAGGGTCAACTGCACCAGGCGTCGGGTGTTCGGGTCCATGGTGGTTTCACGCAGTTGCGGCGGGTTCATTTCACCCAGACCCTTGAATCGGGTGACCTGCGGCTTGCCGCGTTTCTTCTCGGCCACCAGGCGATCGAGGATCCCGTCGCGCTCGGCATCGTCCAAGGCGTAGAAAATCTCTTTGCCCAGGTCGATGCGGTACAGCGGTGGCATCGCGACGTAGACGTGACCGGCATCCACCAATGGGCGGAAATGCTGGACGAACAAGGCGCACAGCAAGGTGGCGATGTGCAGGCCGTCGGAGTCGGCGTCGGCGAGGATGCAGATCTTGCCGTAGCGCAGCTGGCTCATGTCCTCGGCGCCCGGATCGACGCCAATGGCCACCGCGATGTTGTGCACTTCCTGGCTGGCCAGCACTTCGCTGCCGTCGACTTCCCAGGTGTTGAGGATCTTGCCGCGCAACGGCAGGATCGCCTGGAATTCCTTGTCCCGCGCCTGCTTGGCCGAACCGCCGGCGGAATCACCCTCCACCAGGAACAGCTCGGAACGCATCGGGTCCTGCCCGGCGCAATCAGCCAGTTTGCCCGGCAATGCCGGCCCCTGGGTGATGCGCTTGCGTTCGACTTTCTTGCTCGCTTTCAGGCGACGGCCGGCATTGCTGATCGCCAGTTCCGCCAGCGCCAGACCGGTTTCCGGGTTGGCGTTGAGCCACAGGCTGAATGCGTCCTTGACCACACCGGAGACAAACGCCGCCGCTTCACGGGACGACAGACGCTCTTTGGTCTGGCCGGAGAACTGCGGTTCCTGCATCTTCATCGACAGGACGAAAGCGATGCGTTCCCAGACGTCTTCCGGCGCCAGCTTCACGCCACGCGGCAGCAGACTGCGGAATTCGCAGAACTCGCGCATCGCGTCGAGCAAGCCCTGACGCAGGCCGTTGACGTGGGTGCCGCCCTGCTCCGTCGGGATCAGGTTGACGTAGCTTTCGGTGACCGAGGTGCCCCCCTCAGGCAGCCACAGCAGCGCCCACTCGACCGCTTCCTTGGTCCCGGCCAGGTTGCCGCAGAACGGCGCGTCCGGCAGGCGCTCGAATTCGCTGACCGCGTCTACCAGGTAGGAACGCAGGCCATCTTCGTAATGCCACTCGACCTTTTCGCCAGTGCCCTTGTCTTCGAAGCTGATCAACAGGCCCGGGCACAGAACGGCCTTGGCCTTGAGTACGTGCTTGAGGCGGCTGATAGAGAATTTTGGCGAATCGAAGTATTTCGGGTCCGGCGCGAAGTACACACTGGTCCCGGTATTGCGCTTGCCGACGGTGCCGATCACTTGCAGATCGGTGGCCTTGTAGCCATCGGCGAAGGTCATTTCATATTCGTTGCCGTCACGCTTGACCCGCACCCGCACCTGGGTCGACAAGGCGTTGACCACGGAAATACCCACCCCGTGCAGACCGCCGGAGAACTGGTAGTTCTTGTTGGAAAACTTGCCGCCCGCATGGAGCTTGGTGAGGATCAGCTCAACGCCCGACACACCCTCTTCCGGGTGGATGTCGACCGGCATGCCGCGACCGTCGTCGCAGACTTCCAGCGAGTGGTCGGCATGGAGGATGACCTGGATCGATTTGGCGTGGCCGGCCAGGGCTTCGTCGACGCTGTTGTCGATGACTTCCTGGGCAAGGTGATTCGGCCGACTGGTGTCGGTGTACATCCCGGGGCGTTTGCGCACCGGGTCGAGGCCCGAGAGGACTTCGATGGCGTCGGCGTTATAGGAGCTAGCGCTGGGAGTGGCCATAAGGTCTCGTCGTCAGTGTTCGGTGAATAAGGAATTAATGGGGCAACCGCTCACAGTGCGGTGAAATCGATTGCCTGAAACAAATCGGCGCCAATGCCGGCAAAACTCAATAACGCCGGCAATTGCCCGGCAAACCCCTGGAAACTATGGTCGCCGCCGGCCTGAATGCGCAAGGCACAGGCCCGGTAATACTGCTGGGCATGGCGATAGTCCAGCGTTTCGTCCCCGGTCTGCAACCATACCTGATACCGCTGCGAATCCTGCGGCGCCGGCACTTCCAGTTCGGCCAGGGCCGTCACATGGTCGTGGGTCAATTCCCAGGTTTCATCGGTGTACAGGTTTTTCTGCGTCCCCAGGTATCCGTCGAACATCCGGTGCGGACTGACGGCCGGGTTGACCAGCAGGGCTTTCAGGCCATGGCGCTCGGCCAGGTGAGTCGCATAGTAGCCGCCGAGGGAGCTTCCCACCAGTAATGGCCGGCCCAGCTCGGCGATTGCCTGCTCCAGCTGACCGATGGCTTCACGCGGGTGGTGATGCAGCGCCGGGACACGCAGTTGATCGCTCAAACCCAGTCGCTCCATCACCTCGACCAGCTGACAGGCCTTCTTCGAGGCCGGCGCGCTGTTGAAACCGTGGATATAGAGGATCGAACCGGACATTTGAGCTCCCTGGGCGTCGGCTAAAGAAAGCGGAGTTTACAGGGAGTCGGGGGGTGTTGGGCCAGCACCCGAGGAAATCAGCGCCGCGCCCCTGAATCAGTAGCCGTTGGAGCCGTAATCGACCGTGAACTGGAAATCGGTGACACGCTCCACGCCCGTTTCGATCCGCCCGTCCGGCAGCAACCGCAACCAGCGATACCCCGGCGCCTGTTCGCCGACCTTGAAGTCTTCACTGCCCGGCTCGAATTGAATGCAGGTCGACGGCGAGGCGATCAGTCGCACGCCATTGCGCTCACGATCGATCTCCTGATGTACATGCCCCCACAGCACGGCGCGTGCCTGCGGGAAACGGTCGAGCACGTCAAAGAACGCTTCGGGATTACGTAAGCCGATCGGCTCCATCCAGGCACAACCAATCGATACCGGGTGATGGTGAAAACACACCAGATGATGCCGATCCGGCGCCTCGCTCAGCGAACGAGCCAGCAATTGCAGTTGTTCATCCTGCAAATACCCCGGCACCGAGCCCGGCACCGCCGAATCGAGCAGAGTCACGCGCCAGTTGCCGACATCCACCACCGGCTCCAGCAGCGCACTCTGTACCGCGGCCATTTGCATGATCTGCGGTTCATCGTGGTTGCCCGGGATCCAGCGGGCGGGCGCATCGATCTGCGCCGTCATCTGACGAAATTGCTGGTAGGACTCCAGCGTACCGTCCTGGGACAGATCGCCGCTGGCAACGATCAGGTCGATCTGCGGCTGCTGTTCGAGCACCAGTTCGATGACTTTTTGCAGGCTCTCGCGAGTCTTCATGCCCAGCAGGGCACCGTCCGCCTCGGCGAACAAATGACTGTCGGACAGTTGCACCAGCAACGCCGCATCAGCGGTGGTCAGAGTCGATACGCTCGGCAAGGCGTTCTCCCAGGGCTGGATCGCCGGGTCGGAAAGGTTCGCAATTATGCTGGGGGAAGGCCCCGGGAAGAAACCGCCGAACCGGACGCAGTTCACAACTTGCCGCTGTTATCCCAACTGTCGAAGCTATCGAACGGCGGCGTACTCGTGACCGCAGGCCAGGCAATGGCTCAGCCATTCTCCGAGGAACAGATTGAGCTGGGCTTTTTCGTCAGGCTGATGCATGGCCGCGTTGGGGTAAGGATAGATGCCACGAAAGCGTCGTGCATGTTCGGCGCTGATCACTTCGGCCATGCGCGCGTCGTGATAGACCTGCACTTCCAGTTGCGGCACCGGCAGCCACGGCAGGCTGTGTTCCTGACGCACTTGCAGGGTCGTGGTGTACGGGCAGGCCTGCAACACTTCGATGGCCAGCACGCCGAGCATCTGGTCGCCCTGGGTCACGGCGATGCGCCTTGCTTCAGGTTCGCGGCGCATGTCCGGCAACAGTCGCATCAGGCGCGCGTAGTTGGCCTCGCAGGCGGCTTGCAGGCCCACAAGGTCGACACGATAGCGATCGCGCAGTTTGTTTACGACCATAGCCCCCTCACTTCGGCGCGATTGAGCGCCAGCCACTGCAAGGCGATGATGCTCGCCGCATTGGCAATCCGTCCGTCGCGTACGGCCTGCAGGGCATCTTCGAAGGCCCAGACCGTGACGCGGATATCTTCTGCTTCTTCCTCCAGCCCGTGCAGGCCACCAACGCCTTCAGTGCTGCAACGCCCCAGATACAAATGCACGAACTCGTTGCTGCCCCCCGGTGACGGGAAATATTGCATCATCGGCCACAGGGCCTGGATGTCCAGCCCAGCTTCCTCCTGCGCTTCGCGGCGAGCAACTTCTTCCGGCACTTCTTCCTTGTCGATCAGACCGGCGACCAGCTCCACCAGCCAGGGATTGGTGGTCTTGCCCATGGCGCCGACGCGAAACTGCTCGATCAGCACCACTTCATCGCGCTGCGGATCGTAGGGCAACAGGCACACGGCGTCGTGTCGCACGAACACTTCACGATTGATCTCGCGGCTCATGCCACCGGCGAACAATTCGTGGCGCAAATGCACACGATCGAGCTTGTAGAAGCCCTTGTAGCATTGCTCGCGTCGCACGATGTCGATGGCGGACGGAATGGCTTTGGCAAAATCGGTCATGAGCATCCTCGTTTACTGCAAATCCAATACGAGGTTGATTTTGGCTACCTGCAACCTCGACTTCGCGCCATCCTAACGCGACGGTGACGTTTGATGCAGCCCCTTTACCGTCAGCGGGATGGACGGTGGAGACGAAACCCACTCTAATTAGCTTAGTGGCGAACTGACTGCTTCGTAGAGAGTCGAAGCGGTAACTTTTTGCCTTCCCCTGTTTCAGAAAGGACGCCCATGTCGCTTTTCAAAATTGCCTCCGTGGCCGCCATCGCCATGACCCTGGGCGCTTGCGCCAGCCTGTTCCAGCCCAACTACCGAACGCCGCTGGAAACCACCCGCGATGCCTCGGAAACCCTGAAACCCGGTTGCTCGAACCCTGACTGCCCGCTGGTGAACATCGACACCCTGCACTTCCCGGCCGAGCCTGCGCTGGACGGCATCATCGAAAAACGCCTGCTGCAGTTCACCCGCACAGCGCCGGATGCACCGGTTGCGCCAACACTGGCCGCCTACCGCGAGCAATTCCTGCGCACAGCCGGCCCGCGCAACAGCAGCTATTTGCAGGCGAAAGTACGCGAGCAGCATGACGGTCTGGTGATTGTCGAAGTGTCGAGCTACCTGGACACCGGCGGCGCTCATGGCACCCCGGGCCGTGGCTTCATCAACTATTCGCGCCAGCAGCACAAGGTGCTGAGCCTGTCGGACATGCTGGTGCCGGGTAAGGAAGAGGCCTTCTGGAAGGCTGCGCAAGTGGCGCACAACAGCTGGCTGATCAGCACCAAGCTCGATCAGGAAGCGGAGTTCGTGAAGAACTGGCCGTTCGTCAAAACCCCGCACGTGGCGCTGACCTACGGCGGCGTGATCCTCAAGTACGACGTGAGCACCATCGCGCCTTATGCGCTGGGCCACGTCGAACTGAAGATCCCTTACCCGCGCCTGAACGGCATCATCAAGCCCGAGCTGTTTCCCGGCCGTAACTGAAAGCCCGGCCCAGCACCAGCTGCAACAGCCCTGCCAGGACCAGCGCCGGCAGGGTTGCGCCGACATCCGGATACAGATTCGCCAGCAGGTGATAGGTGCTGATGCCACCCAGCCAGGCCAGTAGCGCCGGCCAGCGCAACGCGGCCGAAGCGACCTGACCACTGCGCTTGCGCAGGATGAAGTGATCCACCAGCACCACGCCGAACAGCGGCGCGAACACCGAGCCGATCAACAGCAGGAAGTTCTGGTATTGCGCCAATGGCGCGAGCAACGCGATCAGGGTGCAGATCACACCGATGGCCAGCGCCAGATGCTCGACTTTCAGGCGCAACAGAATCCCGCTGGAAACCGCTGCCGAGTGAATGTCGGCAAAGGCGTTTTCCGACTCATCCAGCAGAATCAGCAAGAGCGGAATCCCGAGGCCGGCACCGGCCAGCGCCAGCAGCAGCGCGTTGACTTCACCGCTCGGCGCAAAGGCCAGGGTGTAGGCAACGCCCAGGCTCATCAGCCAGAAGTTACCGATGAAGAAACCGATCGCCGTACCGCCGAATACGTTCTTCGCCCGCTTGCCGAACCGCGAGTAGTCGGCAATCAGCGGCAGCCACGACAATGGCATCGCGATCGCAATGTCGAAGCCCACGGCGAACGGCATCGAACCATCCCCGGCCTTGGCCCACAACGCGCCGAGATCGGCCTTGGCGAACAGGTTCCAGGTCAGCCAGATGCACGCGGCCAGAATCAGCCAGATGCCCCATTTGCGCAGGATCTTGCGCACGAACGTCAGCGGACCACTGACGGCGAGCAACGTCGCCAGTGCACCGAAACACAAGGTCCACAACATCGGACTGGCCCACAGCGATCCCTCACTGAATGCACGGGTGCCGAGCAGGCTGGCCGCATCACGCATGACGATGATTTCGAACGAACCCCAACCGATCAGTTGCAGCAGATTGAGCAGCGCCGGCAGGCTCGCGCCTTTACGGCCGAGGCTGAGTTTCAGCGCGGCCATCGATGACAGCCCGGTGTCGCTGCCGATCACGCCAACGGCGGCCAGCAGCAGGACGCCGACCAGGGTGCCGAGGAAGATCGCCAGCAGCGATCCCGACAGGCCCAGCCCCGGCGCCAGCAGCGCACCGGTCTGCAACACCATCAGGCCGATGCCGAGGGAGAACCACAGGGAAAACAGATCGCGACCGCCAAATACACGCTTGTCGGTGGGCACGGCGAGGTCGGGGGAATAAGTACCGGGTTGAATGCTCAAGGGTGTTATCTCAGAGGGACATTTGTTGTTGTGTCGATCAATCGCCAGCAGGCTGGCTCCCACAGGGGGCTTGTGGCGTTCACAAATCCAGTGTGGGAGCCAGCCTGCTGGCGATGGGGCCCGCACAGGCCCCGCCCTTTCAGGTCAGATCAAACTTTCTTGTACAGCTGACTGCCTTCCTTCCTGAACCGCTCGGCCTGTTCCGCCAGGCCTTGGGCGACATCCACGTCGACCGCGTCGATCCGCTGGTTGGCCGCGTATTCGCGGACTTCCTGAGTGATCTTCATCGAGCAGAATTTCGGCCCGCACATCGAACAGAAGTGCGCGACCTTCGCCGAGTCCTTCGGCAGGGTTTCATCGTGATACGAACGGGCGGTGTCCGGGTCCAGACCGAGGTTGAACTGGTCCTCCCAGCGGAACTCGAAACGCGCCTTGCTCAAGGCGTTGTCGCGGATCTGTGCGCCCGGATGTCCTTTGGCCAGGTCCGCTGCGTGCGCCGCGATCTTGTAGGTGATGATCCCGGTCTTCACGTCATCCTTGTTCGGCAGGCCCAAGTGCTCCTTCGGCGTCACGTAGCAAAGCATCGCGCAACCGAACCAGCCGATCATCGCCGCACCGATGCCGGAGGTGATGTGGTCGTAACCCGGTGCGATGTCGGTGGTCAGCGGGCCAAGGGTGTAGAACGGCGCCTCGTCGCAGCACTCCAGCTGCTTGTCCATGTTCTCTTTGATCAACTGCATCGGCACGTGGCCCGGGCCTTCGATCATGCATTGCACGTCGTGCTTCCAGGCGATCTTGGTCAGTTCGCCGAGGGTCTCCAGTTCGCCGAACTGCGCTTCGTCGTTGGCATCGGCAATCGAGCCCGGACGCAGGCCGTCGCCCAGCGAGAAGCTGACGTCGTAGGCCTTCATGATTTCGCAGATTTCGTCGAAGTGGGTGTAGAGGAAGTTCTCTTTGTGGTGCGCCAGGCACCACTTGGCCATGATCGAACCGCCACGGGAGACGATGCCGGTCACGCGCTTGGCGGTCAGCGGCACGTAGCGCAACAGCACGCCGGCGTGGATGGTGAAGTAGTCGACGCCCTGCTCCGCCTGCTCGATCAGCGTGTCGCGGAACAGCTCCCAAGTCAGGTCTTCGGCCACACCGTTGACCTTTTCCAGCGCCTGATAAATCGGCACGGTGCCGATCGGCACTGGCGAGTTGCGGATGATCCACTCGCGGGTTTCGTGGATGTGCTTGCCGGTGGACAAGTCCATGACCGTGTCCGAACCCCAGCGAATGCCCCAGGTCAACTTCGCCACTTCTTCTTCGATGGACGAACCCAGCGCACTGTTGCCGATGTTGCCGTTGATCTTCACCAGGAAGTTACGGCCGATGATCATCGGTTCCAGTTCGACGTGGTTGATGTTGGCCGGAATGATCGCGCGACCACGGGCGATTTCTTCACGGACGAACTCTGGGGTGATTTCTTTCGGGATGCTCGCGCCGAAACTGTGGCCGGCGTGCTGCTGCTTCAACAGGCCGGCGGCGCGGGCCTCTTGCAGCTTCATGTTTTCGCGGATGGCGACGTATTCCATCTCGGCGGTGATGATGCCTTTGCGGGCGTAGTGCATCTGGCTGACGTTGGCCCCGGCCTTGGCGCGGCGCGGGTTGTTGACGTGGGCGAAGCGCAGCTTGGTCAGCTCCGGATCGGCCAGACGCTCCTGACCGAAATTCGAACTCAAGCCTGGCAGGCGCTCGGTGTCGCCACGATCGTCGATCCACGCCGAACGCACATCGCCCAGGCCTTTGCGCACATCGATCACCACGTTCGGATCGGTGTACGGGCCGGAGGTGTCGTAGACAGTGACCGGCGCATTGATCTCGCCACCGAAATCGGTCGGGGTCACATCGAGGGTGATTTCGCGCATCGGCACGCGGATGTCCGGGCGGGAGCCCTGAACGTAGACTTTTTGCGAACGGGTGAACGGTTGAACCGACTGCTCGTCGACCTTCGCCGAGTCACTCAGGTTGATCGCGTTTTTAGATTTTGTAGTCATCACGGGCTCTCCAGACAGCATCCAGGCAGTGGATTGTCGGAGCAGAACCTGAAAGGCACGGACGCACCAGGACTGGTGCTGTGCATCGTCGTCGAGCGTTCGATTGTCGAACAATTTCCCGGACGAAGCACAAGAGGACTCGCCGGGTGACGAGAAATCTTGTTCCCTACGCAGGCGCTAACCTGATCAGGTTCAACGGGATCCGAAATTATTCGATCTCAGCCTCATAGCAAGGCACCCCGACAAGAACCCGGCCAGTCTAGACACAACCGGCAAAGAACGCCAACACCGCGGCAAACACCATGATGAATGGCGCAATTGCGGCGGCCGACAGGATTGTGAGCGCCTCAATGCACAACTACACTCGCCTTGCCCTGCTGCGCCTTGGCGCCAAGCCTTGACGATGCAGTGCCCGCGCCCTACCTTTGGCGCCCGGATTATTTCCATAATATTCATGCTAGGGATCGCCTCATGCTGCGCAAACTCTCACTGGCTGTTGCCGTGTCTTGTGCGTCCAACGCAATGGTCTGGGCAGCAGAAGCGCCCTTGTCGACCAAGACCGATCTGGTCAGCGTCTATCAGGAAGCGGTCGACAACAACGCCGATCTGGCCGCCGCCCGCGCCCAGTACGGCGCCCAGAAAGAAGTGGTGCCCCAGGCCCGCGCCGGGCTGCTGCCGAATCTGTCCGGCGGTGCCGAAACCGACAGCGTGCGCACCTCCATCGACCAGCCTTCGGCCATCGCCAACCGCAGCGCCCACTCCTATCAGGCGACGCTGGCACAGCCGTTGTTCCGCGCCGATCGCTGGTTCCAGTACCAGGCCGCCAAGGACGTCAACGAGCAGGCCGCGCTGCAACTGTCGGCCACCGAGCAGAACCTGATCCTGCAATCGGCCGAAAGCTATTTCAACGTCCTGCGCAGCCAGGACAACCTGGCCTCGACCAAGGCCGAAGAAGCGGCGTTCAAGCGCCAGCTCGACCAGTCCAACGAGCGCTTCGACGTGGGCCTGTCGGACAAGACCGACGTGCTGCAGTCGCAAGCCAGTTACGACACCGCCCGGGCCAACCGGATCGTCGCCCAGCGTCAGGTCGATGATGCGTTCGAAGCGCTGATCACCCTGACCAACCGTCAGTACAACTCGATCCAGGGCATCGTCCACACCCTGCCGATCCTGCCGCCGACGCCGAACGACGCCAAGGCCTGGGTCGACACCGCCGCCAAACAGAATCTCAATCTGCTGGCCAGCAACTATGCGGTGAGCTCTGCCGAACAGACGTTGAAACAGCGCAAGGCCGGCCACTTGCCGACCCTCGACGCCGTGGCCAAGTACGAAAAAGGCGACAACGACGCCCTCGGATTCGCCAACCCGAATGCGTTTGGTACGCCATACAGCGGCAACGTCGAGCAGAGCACTGTGGGTCTGCAATTGAACATCCCGATCTACAGCGGCGGGCTGACCAGCTCCCAGGTGCGCCAGTCTTACGCGCAACTGGATCAGAGCGAGCAGCAGCGCGAAAGCCTGCGCCGGCAGATCGTGGAGAACACCCGCAACCTGCACCGCGCGGTGAACACCGACGTCGAGCAGGTACAGGCACGCCGCCAGTCGATCATCTCCAACCAGAGCGCGGTGGAAGCCACGGAAATCGGTTATCAGGTGGGGACGCGCAACATCGTCGACGTGCTCGACGCCCAGCGCCAGCTCTACACCTCGGTGCGCAATTACAACAACACCCGCTACGACTACATTCTCGACAACCTGCGTCTGAAGCAGGCGGCGGGCACCTTGAACCCGGGCGACCTGCAGGACCTGACGCGCTATCTGAAGGCCGACTACAACCCGGACAAGGATTTCCTGCCACCGGATCTGGCCAAGGCTGCGGAAGCACAGCTCAAGGCCCGGCCTTAAACAAAAACGCAGCCTTGAGGCTTAATGCCAGTCAGTTAAGCTGACTGGCATTTTTATTTTTGATCGGATACTTCGGG
>NZ_JBSVWF010000085.1:0-17961 GCF_054071635.1 Pseudomonas sp. SDO52101_S400
CCTCTCCCTCCGGGCGGTCCGACGTTTCGGGAGGGTTAGGGTGAGGGGCTTTTGACTTTTAGCCTTCGACGTCACACCTTGAACTGATTGATCAACCGCCGCTGCTGCTCCGCCAGCTTGGTCAAATCGGCACTCGCCGAACTCGACTCATCCGCACCACCCGCCACTTCGTTTGCCACCTGACCGATGTTGATCACGTTGCGGTTGATGTCGTCGGCCACCGCGCTCTGTTCTTCGGCGGCGCTGGCGATCTGGGTGTTCATGTCGTTGATCACCGACACCGCCTGGGTGATGGTCTCCAGCGCTTCGGCCGCTTTGGCCGCGTGTTGCACGCTTTCGTCGGTGCGGTTCTGGCTGTCTTCCATGACCCGCACCACATCGCGGGTGCCCTGTTGCAGTTGCTGGATCATGCTCTGGATTTCTTCGGTGGCCTTCTGGGTTTTCTGCGCGAGGTTGCGCACCTCGTCGGCTACCACGGCAAACCCGCGACCCTGCTCACCGGCACGGGCGGCTTCGATGGCTGCGTTGAGAGCCAGCAGGTTGGTCTGCTCGGCGATCCCGCGAATGGCGATAAGGATCGCATTGATGTTTTCGCTGTCCTTGGCCAGCGTCTGCACCACGTCCACGGCCTTACCGATTTCCACGGCCAGCACGCCAATCGAATTGGAGGTGTCGCGCACGATCTGCATGCCCTGGCTGGCGGCCTGATCGGCATGGCTGGCGGCTTGGGCGGCCTGGGTCGCGTTGCGCGCAACGTCCTGCGCGGTAGCCGTCATTTCCTGCACGGCGGTGGCCACCTGATCAATCTCGGCCATCTGCTTCTGAATGCCGATATTGGTACGGATCGCGATGTCCGCCGTGTGCTCCGAGGAATCGCTGACACTCTGCACCGACGTCACTACCTGCGTGATCATCCCCTGCAACTTGGCAAGGAAGGTATTGAAGCCTTTGGCGATTGAACCGAGTTCGTCATTGCGGTCGCTACTCAAACGACGGGTCAGGTCGCCTTCGCCCTGAGCAATGTCGTCGAGCATGGTGACCATTTGTTTGAGCGGGCGAGCAATGCCGTGGCCCACCAGCCAGATCACCAGCAAACCTAGGCCGGCAATGATCAGGCCGACCATGGCCATGCCGAAGGTGTCGGACTTGCGCTGGGCGTCGAGGTCACCCTGGAGCTTTTGCAGATCGGCCATCACCGCGTCGAGCGGCAGTTGCAGCATCAGCGTCCAGCGCGCATCGGTCTGGCCGATGCCGAATGGCAGGTACAACTCGATCCGGCCCGCCTCTTTATTGACGGAATAGGTCACTTCGCCGCGCTTGAGATTGGCCATGTTGGCAATCTGTTGGGCGTCGAGGATGTCGCTGACCTTCTCGCCGAATTTGCTCGGGTCCTTGGTGTAGGCGACGATCCGGCCGTTGCCGCCGATCAGGGCCATTTGCCCGGCACCGCTGTACAGTTTCTGGTTCGCACCCAGGAGCATTTCCTGGATGAAGTTCACCGACAGGTCGGCGCCGACGATGCCCTGGAAGGCGCCGTTGAGCATGATCGGTTCAATAAAGGAGGCGAGCATGACGATCTTGTCGCCGACCTTGTACGGCGCCGGGTCGATCACACAGGATTTTTTGGTTTCTTTCGAGCACAGGTAGTACTCGCTGGCGCGTACGCCGGTGGACAGGACTTTCTGGTCATCGACGTCCACCAGTTTGTCCAGGCCCAGAGTGCCGTCCTCGTTGCGGAACCACCATGGCAGGAAACGCCCATTGGCGGCGTCGATACCGACCACGCTGGTACCGACGTAGGCCGCGTCATTGTGGTCCAGTGCGTTCTTTTCCCAACCGATGTAGGTGCCGAGAATCTTCGGGTTCTTCTCGACGTTTTCCTTGATCAGGCTGATCAACTGCTCACGGCTGACGGTCAATCGCGGCTGGCCATCGGCGCCCGGCGTGCCGAGCAGGGCGTTGACCCGCACCAGCCCGCCGGCAATCAGCAGCGGCGCTTCCAGCTCGCGCTGGATCTGGCTGACCTGGGTCTGCGCCAGCGAGGTCAGGCGTTGTTCGATGACTTGTTCGAACTGGGCCTGGGTCCGCTGTTGAACCATCTCTTGGGTGCGGGCGCCGGAAAACAGCGCATACAACACCAGCGCCGCCACCACGCTGAGAACGATGGCGCCGGCCAGGGCCGCCACGGAAAACTGGATCGACTTGAATTTCATGGAAACTCCGCACGCAAGAGGACGTCTGCGCTGCTGTATCGGCAGCCACTATTGCGCCATGAGGCGAAGTGCGAGCAATTGAGGGTGGATGTCGCAAATGGATCAATGCGCGACGCAGTTGCAGAGGGCTTGTCGGTGGATGTGAATTTTTTCCTACAGGACTGGCGGATGACTTCTGAAAACCGGTGCATCACGTCTGTTGTATCTGGCGCCGATACAATTACCCGCCTAGGATACGCGGCATGTTTTCAGGGAGCTTTTGAATGAACAAGACATTGGTTGTAAGTGCACTGAGCGCGGCGCTGTTGCTGGCCGGTTGCCAGTCGGTCAATACCACCAGCGGCGGTGCCGTGGGCGTGGAGCGCAAGCAGTACATGTTCAGCATGCTGTCCTCGCAAGAGGTCGACCAGATGTATGCCCAGTCCTATCAGAAGACCGTTGGCGAGGCGTCCAGCAAAGGCGTGCTGGACAAGACCAGCAATGAAGCCAAGCGGGTTCAGGCGATTGCCAATCGTCTGATCGCCCAGGCGCCGAACTTCCGTCCGGATGCCGCGCAATGGCAGTGGGAAGTGAACCTGATCAAGAGTGACGAGCTCAACGCCAACTGCGGTCCTGGCGGCAAGATCATTTTCTACACCGGGCTGATCGACAGTTTGAAGCTGACCGACGATGAGATCGCCGCGGTCATGGGCCATGAAATCGCCCACGCCCTGCGCGAGCACGGTCGTGAAGCGATGTCCAAGGCCTATGGCATCGAGATGGCCAAGCAGGGCGCCGGTGCGTTGCTCGGCCTGGGTCAGGACAGCCTGGCCCTGGCCGACACCGTGGCCAACTACGGCATGACATTGCCCAACAGCCGCGCCAACGAGAACGAAGCCGACCTGATCGGCCTGGAGTTGGCCGCTCGCGCCGGCTACAACCCGAACGCCGCGATCACCTTGTGGAACAAGATGAGCAAGGCGTCCGAAGGCGCGCCGCCAGAGTTCATGAGCACTCACCCGGCATCCTCCAGCCGGATCGCCTCGTTGCAGGCGGCAATTCCGAAGGTCATGCCGCTCTACGAAAAAGCGCCAAAGTCCTGAAGCAATGATCGCTCCCACACCGAGTGTGGGAGCGATCTGCCGGATCAAACCCAGCCGCTGCTCTGCATCGCCTTGTACACCGCAACGATCGCCAGAATCATGAACGCCGAAGCCGCGAGGCGACGGATCAGGGTCAATGGCAATTTGTCTGCGGCAAAGTTACCCGCCAGAACCACCGGTACGTTGGCAATCAACATGCCGAGCGTGGTGCCGATGATCACCAGCCACAGTTCCGGGTATTGCGCGGCGAGCATCACGGTGGCGATCTGAGTCTTGTCACCGATTTCCGCGAGGAAGAACGCGATCAGCGTGGTCAGGAATGGCCCGAACTTGCGGGCGGTGCTGGCTTCATCGTCGTCCATCTTGTCCGGCACCAGGGTCCACAGGGCGGTGGCTGTGAAGCTCGCGGCGAGAATCCAGTGCAGGACCGCATCGGAGAAGAAGCTGCCGAACCAGGCGCCTACCGCACCGGCTGCCGCGTGGTTGGCCAGGGTCGCCGCAACGATACCGGCAATGATCGGCCAGGGTTTGCGAAAGCGAGCGGCGAGAATCAGCGCGAGCAGTTGCGTCTTGTCGCCGATTTCGGCCAAGGCAACGATTGCGGTGGGAACGAGTAAAGAGTCCAGCATCAGGATTTCCTAAGGGGCGGGTCGACACGGCTATGACACGTACAGCCTTCCCGCCCCGGGTAAGGTGTGCGTGTCATAGGTCTTGTCAAACCCTGCGATCCGTCTGCTGCGGACGCTTGGGTCGCATACGCCATGATCTGAGGATCAAGTATGTTGACGTATGCCGGACGAGCATGGCGCTCGTGGGAGACTACTCCCCTAGGACGGAGCGGATTCTGCCTAGGCAGAATCCATTCGGCAAGTGCTAATTTTCAGCCGCGCTTGGCCCGGTAAATCCGGAAACCATTACCTTCGGCCTTGATCGCACACACGCCAAGATGCTCTTCGATCAACGGCTGGTACTTCAGGAAGCTGTTCGCCACCAAGCGAAGTTCGCCGCCGTTTTTCAGGTGTTTGGCCGCTTTTCGCAGCAAGTTTTCGGTGGCGAAATAATCGGTGTGTACACCGACATGGAACGGCGGATTGCTCAGAATCGCGTTCAAACCCATCGGTGCGGCGTCGATGCCGTCACCGGTTAACACTTCGGCTTCCAGACCGTTGGCGGCCAAAGTCAGGCGACTGCTGGCGGCCGCGAAGGCGTCGACGTCCAGCAAAGTGACCTGATTGTGCGGGTAACGACGTTTGACCGCCGCGCCAAGCACGCCGGCACCGCAACCGAAGTCCAGCAGGTGACCGCTCGGCAGTTTGTCCAGGTGCTCCAGCAGCAGGGCGCTCCCGCGATCCAGTCGGCCATGGCTGAACACGCCCGGCAGGCTGATGACTTTCAGTGGCCCTTCGGCCAGCGGCAGTTCGTAAGTCTGCGCCAGGCTTTCCAGGGATTTGGCTTCAGGGGCGTTGGCCACCGTCACTTGCCAGAGTTGGCAGTGACGCGCGCTGTCGAGCTTGCGCGGCTTGCCGAACGGGTTGAGCTGTTTGGACGCACCTTCGATGCCGCTGCGTTTTTCCCCGACCAGAAACACTTCACGACCAGCCAGACGTGAAGCCACTGCGTTGAGAATGTAATCGGTCAGGTCCTTGGACTTGGGCAAGAACACCACCGCGCTGTCGAACTCGCGATCCGGCACATTCACGCCGAAATGGCTGCGACCTTCGAAACGCGCATCGAGCGCTGCCTGATCGCCGGCATGCCAGCACCAGCCAAAGGCGTTGGGCAGGCGCCCGAGCAAGTCGTCGGCGGGCAGGCCGGCCAACAACAGCGAACCCTGGAATAACTCGACCTGACGAAGCAGTACTTCACTGCGCGGATCCATAACTGCTCCTGTGAAAAAAAGTGCCGCAGTTTATCAACTGACGACCCGCAGCGCCTTACCGCTGTAGAACGCCTGGGTGTTTTCCACCAGTTGACCGACGATTCGCTGCCGGGCTTCCCGACTGCCCCAGGCGTTATGCGGGGTGACGATCAGGCGCGGGATGTCGGCGGCCAACAGTGGATTGCCTTGGGTCGGTGGCTCGACGCTCAGTACATCGGTGGCTGCGCCGCCCAGATGACCCTTGCGCAAGGCATCGGCCAGGGCTTGTTCGTCGATCAGGCCGCCACGGGCGGTGTTGACCACAAACGCGCCGGGTTTCATGGACGCCAGCTCGCGGGCACCGATGAAGTGCCGGGTGTGTTCATTGAGCGGGCAGTGCAGGGTGAGGGCGTCGATCTGCGGCAGCAGTTCTTCCAGCGGCAAGCGATCCGGACGGGCCGGGCGTCCCGGAATCTGCCCCAGCAATACGCGCATGCCGAAGGCTTCGGCCAAGCGGGCGACCGCACCACCGAGTTCGCCATGCCCGAGCAGGCCGAGGGTTTTGCCCTCCAACTCGACGATCGGGTAGTCCAGCAGGCAGAACTGTTTCGCCTGCTGCCAGCGTCCTTCACCGACGGCTTTTTGATAGTCGGCCAGACGCGTGGCGAGATTGAGCAGCAGCATGATTGTGTGCTGCGCCACCGACGGCGTGCCGTAACCCTGGCAGTTGCACACGGTGATGCCGTGGGCGCGGGCGGCGGCCAGATCGACGTTGTTGGTGCCGGTGGCGGTGATCAGGATCAGCTTCAGCTGTGGGTTGGCGGCCATGGCGGCGGCGTCGATCAGGACCTTGTTGCTGATCGCCACGGTCGCACCTTGCAGGCGTTCGGCAACCTGCGCAGGCAACGTCTGGGCGAACAGTTGCAGATCGCTGAAGCAGTCACGCAAAGGGCTCAGATCGAGATCGCCAAGATCCAGCGAAGGGTGATCGAGGAATACGGCGCGGTGGGCGTTCGTCATCAACTGTACCTGTCGTGCTTTGAAGGGAAGGCGTAATCTGCCGAGCCTACCAGATGAAACACCTGTGGGAGCGAGCCTGCTCGCGAGGCGCCATGTCAGGCAACAGTGATGTGCCAGGCACTCCCTCTTCGCGAGCAGGCTCGCTCCCACAGGAATGTAATGACCTCAGAGGAGCCCCCATGTACTGGACCGAATTCTTGACCGTTGCCCTGATCCACCTGCTGGCCGTCGCCAGTCCCGGTCCTGATTTCGCCGTGGTGGTGCGCGAAAGCGTGACTCACGGTCGTCGCGCCGGCACCTGGACGGCACTGGGCGTGGGCACGGCGATTTTCCTGCACGTCGGATATTCGCTGCTGGGCATCGGCCTGATCGTTTCGCAATCGATCGTGTTGTTCAACGCCCTGAAATGGGCCGCCGCCGCTTATCTGCTGTACATCGGCTTCAAGGCGCTGCGCGCGCAGCCGGCCAAGACCGTGACCGACGATCTGCACAAAGAAGCCGGCGAACGCACCGCCCGTGGCGCCTTCACCTCAGGCTTCGTGACCAACGGCCTGAACCCGAAAGCCACGCTGTTCTTTCTGTCGCTGTTCACCGTGGTGATCAATCCGCACACGCCACTGGCGGTGCAGGCCGGCTACGGGATTTATCTGGCCGTCGCGACCGCAACCTGGTTTTGCCTGGTGGCGATGCTGTTCAGCCAACAGCGTGTGCGTGCCGGTTTCGCCCGCATGGGCCACTGGTTCGACCGCACCATGGGCGCTGTACTGATCGCGATTGGCGTGAAGCTCGCGTTCACCGAGATGCATTGATCGAACTGAGCTGATTCAGGGCGTTGAGGTACTCCCGGGGATTGTCCCCGAGCAAACGGCGAAACATCGCGCTGAACGCCCGCGCGCTGCCGTAACCCAGATCCCGCGCCACGCTTTGCACGCTGTCCCCGGCGAGCAGGCGGGGCAGGGCTTCCATCAGGCGCAGTTGCTGGCGCCAGGCATTGAAACTCATCTTCAGTTGTTGCTGGAACAGCCGCGCCAACGTACGTGAGCTGGCGCCGACTTGCTGCGCCCAGTCTTCCAGGGTGTTCGGGTGATCGGGCTCGCGCAGCAGCGCCAGGCAAATGTTTTGCAGGCGCCGGTCGCTCGGCATCGGGATGTGCAGCGGCAGGTTTTCGAGGCCGGCCAGTTCCTCCAGCATCAACTGCTGGATCAGCGGGTTGTCGGCGTGGGGCGGGCCCTGCACCGCGCGCAGGATCAGTTCGCGCAGCAACGGCGTTACGGCCAGTACGCAACAATTTTGCAGGCTGGCGGGCGACAGCTCGGGGGCGATGAACAATGAGCGCATCTGCACATCGCCGGACATGAAGATCTCATGGCCGATCTGCGGTGGAATCCACACCGCGCGGGTCGGGGGAATCACCCACGCACCTTGCGCCGTGACCACCCGCATGACCCCGCTCACCGCATACAGCAACTGCGCCTCGCGATGCAGGTGCAATGGCTGGTGCGCGCCGTCGAGATAATCCCGGGGGTAGGCGCTCACCGGGCCGTGGTCGAAATGGCTGATCAACATGTCCGGTTCACTGACTTGAATGGCAGGAATGCGCTTTTTTGCCAACTTAGCATAAGCGCTCACCCTCATCTGTTCACAACAAGAAAGCGTGCCGCGATGAATCAATCCAGAAATGTCATCCGCTACATCAACGCAGCCCATGTGATCGATCACATGTTCATGCTGATTTTTCCCGCCGCCGTGCTCGGCATGACCCAGGCCTTCGCCCTCGACTACGCCGCGCTGATCGGCCTGTCGCTGGGCGGTTTCATCGCATTCGGTGCCTGTTCGCTACCGGCCGGCTGGCTCGGCGATCACTGGAGCCGGCGACGGATGATGCTGGTGTTTTTCTTCGGTATCGGTGGTTCGGCGATCGTTACCGGTCTGAGTAGCAGCCCGACGATGCTGGTGATCGGCCTGACCCTGATCGGCATTTTCGCCGCGATCTATCACCCGGTCGGCACGGCGATGCTGGTGGCCTATGCGCAAAATCGTGGCCGCGAAATCGGCATCAACGGCATGTGGGGCAATCTTGGCGTGGCGTTCTCGGCACTGATAACCGGGCTGTTGGTGGCGCAGTTCGGCTGGCGTTCGGCGTTCCTGTTACCGGGTGCCGTGGCGATTGTGCTGGGGATCGGTTTTGTCTTGCAGGTGCGTGAGGAGCCGATTCCCAAGCGCCCGCATACCGCGCTCAAAGGCGCCGGCGGCCAGCGCATTTCGATGGTCATGGTGTTTGGCGTGCTGGCCTTGGCCACGGCCACCGGCGGGGTGGTGTTCAACGCCACGACCATGACCTATCCGAAACTGTTTCAGGATCGCTTGCATGATCTGTTCGCCTCGCCCCAGACACTTGGCGTGGTAGTGAGCCTGGCGTACGCGTTCGGTGCAGTGGCGCAGTTGAGCATCGGGCAATTGCTGCACCGGGTCAGTCTGAAATGGCCATTTGTGGTGCTGACACTGTTTCAGGCGCCACTGCTTTATGCCATGGCTTACGTCGATGGCTGGGCGGTGATCGCGCTCGGGGCGGCGTTCATGTTCGTGGTGTTCGGTCAGGTGACGGTGAACGATTCGATGGTCGCCAACTTTGTCGCGCCGCAATGGCAGTCGCGGGTGTTTGCCTTGCGTTACTGTTTATCGTTTGGTGCCAGTGCGACGGCGATTCCGCTGATTGCCTATGTCGAACCGCGCCATGGTTTTGTGGGGCTTTACCTGATCCTGGCCGGTTTTGGCGCGTTGACTTTCCTCGCTGCGGTGGTTTTCCCACGCACGCCTTCCGAAGCGGCTGTAGGGCAAACCGCCTGATCGGTGACGAATACCGGCAAATGCTGGCGCAAAGCTAGCATTTGTACGGCTCTGCAAATCATTCCTTTGGCTGATTTGGCTGGCGTATAACGGTTCTAGAGTACAAAACTCCAACGCCAACACCGTGCAGTCAGAAAAGGGATTCTTATGTTGCAGACTCGCGTTATTCCGCCCGCCGAAGGGGCCTACCAGTATCCATTGCTGATTAAACGGCTGCTGATGTCGGGCGCCCGTTACGAGAAAACCCGCGAGATCATCTACCGTGACCAGTTGCGCTACAGCTATCCGACGCTGATCGAGCGGGTCGCGCGACTGGCCAACGTATTGACGGCGGCCGGCGTAAAGGCCGGCGATACTGTGGCGGTGATGGACTGGGACAGCCATCGCTATCTGGAGTGCATGTTTGCCATTCCGATGATCGGCGCGGTGATCCACACCATCAACGTGCGCCTGTCGCCGGAACAGATTCTCTACACCATGAACCACGCCGAGGACCGCTTCGTGCTGGTCAACAGCGAGTTCGTCGGGCTCTATCAGGCCATCGCGCCGCACCTGACGACGGTGGAGAAAACCCTGCTGCTGACCGATCTGCCGGAAAAAAACGCGGATCTGCCGAATCTGGTTGGCGAGTACGAGCAGTTGCTGGCGGCCGCGAGCCCGCAGTACGACTTCCAGGATTTTGACGAAAACTCGGTCGCCACCACCTTCTACACCACGGGCACTACCGGCAATCCGAAAGGCGTGTACTTCACCCATCGGCAACTGGTGCTGCACACCATGGGCGTGTCGACCATCATGGGCGCCATCGACAGCGTGCGGCTGCTGGGCACCAACGACGTGTACATGCCGATCACCCCGATGTTCCACGTGCATGCGTGGGGCCTGCCGTATGTGGCGACGATGCTCGGGCTCAAGCAGGTTTATCCGGGGCGTTACGACCCGGAGTTCCTCGTCGAGTTGTGGCGCAAGGAGAAGGTCACCTTCTCTCACTGCGTGCCGACCATCCTGCAAATGGTGCTCAACGCCAAGGGCGCGCAAGGCACCGATTTCGGCGGCTGGAAAATCGTCATCGGCGGCAGCGCGCTCAATCGCACGCTGTATGAAACGGCCAAGAGCAAGGGCATTCAACTGACGGCCGCCTACGGCATGTCGGAAACCGGGCCATTGGTCTCGTGTGCGCATCTGAATGACGAACTGATGGCGGGCACCGAAGATGAACGCACCACTTATCGGATCAAGGCCGGGGTACCGGGGCCGCTGGTCGAAGCGGCCATTGTCGATGGCGACGGCAACTTCCTGCCGGCCGATGGCGAAACCCAGGGCGAACTGGTGCTGCGCGCACCCTGGCTGACCGAAGGCTATTTCAACGAACCGCAGAAGGGCGCCGAGCTGTGGGCCGGCGGCTGGCTGCACACCGGGGACGTCGCCACGCTCGACAGCATGGGTGTGATCGATATCCGCGACCGGATCAAGGACGTGATCAAGACCGGTGGCGAGTGGATTTCCTCGCTGGACCTCGAAGACCTGATCAGTCGCCACGTCGCGGTACGTGAAGTAGCAGTGGTGGGCATCGCCGATCCACAGTGGGGCGAGCGCCCGTTTGCCTTGCTGGTGATCCGCGAAGGGCACGCCATCGGGGCTCGTGAGCTCAAGGAACACCTCAAGCCATTCGTGGAACTGGGGCACCTGAGCAAGTGGGCCATTCCGAGCCAGATCGCCCTTGTTACTGAAATTCCCAAGACCAGTGTCGGCAAGCTCGACAAGAAGCGCATCCGCCTCGACATCACCGAATGGCAGGCCAATAACAGCACCTTCCTCTCGACGCTCTGAGCGTCCCCTGGCGCGCCGAAAACGGCGCGCCAGGCCCACCAAGCAAGCGCTTGGCTTGTTAAATCCGAATTTTCAGCCATCCTTGCCGTGCCGACATGTGTCGGACTGGCGAAAGGACTGTTCCAGAGTGGCCGGCAGCTGCAAATCACACTTTAGAGGGATCAAGCAGTACTACCTGCTGGCTATAGTCCGCTCAAGGATTTTTAAGAACGGGGCACACGCACAAACGGGGCGATGCAACATTGAAGTGATTTCGGGAGGCCTCTGGCGCCCGGTCCTTCAGGCGTTTTTAAAAGTACTCACTGCCATAACAATAATGCACATGGAGTAGCGTCGATGACCTCAGTAAACCAGTTCTGGCGCCGGGCGAAACTGCCTCTGGCGGTCAGTCTTGCCTCCACGCTCGCCGGGCCCGCATTCGGCGTCAGTTTCAACGTCGGTGAAATCGAAGGCCAGTTCGACTCCTCGCTCTCCCTGGGCATGAGCGTGTCGACCCAGCAGCCGAACAAGGATCTTATTGGTGTCAACAACGGCGGCCGGGGATTGTCCCAGACCTCCGACGACGGTCACTTGAACTTCAAGAGCGGGCAAGCCTTCTCGAAGATCTTCAAGGGCATCCATGACCTCGAATTGAAATACGGCGACACCGGTGTCTTCGTCCGGGGCAAATACTGGTACGACTTCGCGCTGCAGAACCAGGATCTGGAATACAAGGACGTCAGCAACCATAACCGCGACGTGGCAGCCCGCTCTTCGGGTGGCCAGATCCTCGACGCCTTCGTTTACCACAACTACTCCATTGCCGATGAGCCGGGTTCGGTGCGTCTGGGCAAGCAGGTGGTGAACTGGGGTGAAAGTACCTTCATCGGTGGCGGCATCAACTCGATCAACCCGATCGACGTTTCCGCCTTCCGCCGTCCGGGTGCCGAGATCAAGGAAGGCCTGATCCCGGTCAACATGTTCTACGTGTCCCAGAGCATTACCGAAAACCTGTCCGCCGAGGGTTTCTACCAGATCGACTGGCAGAAGACCGTGACCGACAACTGCGGCACGTTCTTCTCCCAGCCTGACATTGTCACCACCGGTTGCGACGACAACCTGCGCGTGCTCAACAAGCGTTCGACCATTCCGGGTATTGCGCTCGGCCCGCTGGCGGCCGCGAATGTCGACGTCAACGAAGAAGGCGTGCTTGTGCGTCGCTCCCCGAACCGCAATGCGCGGGACAGCGGGCAGTGGGGCGTGTCCGCCAAGTACATGTTCGATCCGCTGGCCACCGAATTCGGTGCCTACTTCATGAACTACCACAGCCGTGCGCCGATCTTCAGCGCAACCGGTGCGCCACAGTCGATCTATAACGGCGTCAAGGCACTGCCTGGCCCGTTCCAGGCGCTGGGGCCGCTGGTGGTGGCGGGTAACTCCGAGTATTTCATCGAGTATCCGGAGGACATTCGCCTCTACGGTCTGAGCTTCTCCACCACCCTGCCTACCGGTACGGCGTGGAGCGGTGAGGTCAGCTACCGGCCGAACGCGCCGGTGCAACTGAACTCCACCGATATCCTGTTTGCCGGTGTGCGTCCATTGGGCGGTGCGCTGACCAACGCCTCGATCCTCAATGGTGTTCCGGGCCAGGACCTGCACGGCTACAACCGCAAGGAAATCACCCAACTGCAAACCACCCTGACGCACTTCTTCGATCAGGTCATGGGCGCCAACCGCCTGACCCTGGTAGGCGAAGTCGGCGTGACCCACGTCGGCGGTCTGGAAAGCAAGTCCGAGGCACGTTACGGCCGCGATCCGGTTTTCGGTCCGGGTGAACTGCCGTCCACCGGCGGCCTGAACACCTGCTCGCAGATCCTCAACACTTCGACCATCAATGGTGCCGGCCCTGGCGCTTCGACCAGCAACCGCTCCAGCAATTGCGACAACAACGGTTTCACCACTGCCACTTCCTGGGGCTATCGCGCTCGTGCCATCTGGGATTACAGCGACGTATTCGCCGGTGTGAACCTGAAGCCGAACGTGGCCTGGTCCCACGACGTCAAGGGTTACTCCCCAGGCCCTGGCGGCAACTTCGAGGAAGGTCGCAAGGCAATCAGCCTCGGGCTGGATGCCGAATACCAGAACACCTACACCGCAAGCCTGGCCTACACCAACTTCTTTGGTGGCGAATACAGCACGGTGGATGATCGCGACTTTGTTGCCCTCAGTGTTGGCGTGAACTTCTAAGCACAGTTTTTCAGGACGAACAAACCTATGAAAATAACAAAGAGTCTGTTCCACGCGGGTGTTCTGGGGCTTTCGCTGCTGGCGACCAGCGTGATGGCGGCGGTACCTGCCGCCGAAGCCGACAAGTTGGGCAAGAGCCTGACCCCGATGGGGGCCGAGATGGCGGGCAACGCCGACGGCTCGATCCCGGCCTGGAAACCGCTGGCGAAAAATGCCGGCACCGTCGACAGCAAAGGCTTCCTGTCCGATCCGTACGGCAGTGAGAAACCGCTGTTCACCATCACTGCGCAGAACGTCGACCAGTACAAGGACAAGCTTGCGCCGGGCCAGTACGCGATGTTCAAGCGTTACCCGGATACCTTCAAGATGCCGGTCTATCCGTCCCATCGCGGTGCCACCGTGCCGGATGACGTGTTTGCCGCCATCAGGAAAAACGCAACGACCACCACTCTGGTGGCCGGTGGCAACGGTCTGGAAAACTTCCAGACCGCCATCCCGTTCCCTATCCCGAAAGACGGTCTGGAAGTCATCTGGAACCACATCACCCGCTATCGCGGTGGCAGCGTGACCCGTCTGGTGACCCAGGCGACTCCGCAGACCAACGGCTCGTTCAGCCTGGTGTATTTCCAGGACCAGTTCGTGTTCCGCGACAAGATGAAGGATTACGATCCGGCCAACCCGGGCAACGTGCTGTTTTACTTCAAGCAGAAAGTGACCGCGCCGGCTCGTCTGGCAGGTACCGTGCTGCTGGTGCACGAGACCCTCGACCAGGTGAAGGAGCCGCGCAAGGCCTGGGTCTATGCGACCGGTCAGCGCCGTGTGCGTCAGGCACCACAAGTATCCTATGACGGTCCGGGTACTGCCGCGGACGGTCTGCGGACTTCCGACAACCTGGATATGTACAACGGTGCACCGGATCGTTACGACTGGAAGCTTGAAGGCAAGAAAGAGATGTACATTGCCAACAACAGCTACAAGATCGATTCGCCGACGCTGAAGTACGCCGACATCATCAAGGCCGGTCACATCAATCAGGACCTGACCCGTTACGAGCTGCGCCGCGTCTGGCATGTGGTGGCAACCTTGAAACCAGGTCAGCGTCACATCTATGCCAAACGTGACTTCTTCATCGATGAAGATACCTGGCAGGCAGCCGTCATCGACCATTACGACGGTCGCGGTCAGCTGTGGCGCGTTGCCGAGGCGCACGCCGAGGACTACTACGACAAGCAAGTGCCGTGGTATGCGCTGGAAACCCTGTATGACCTGCAATCGGGTCGCTACCTGGCACTGGGTATGAAGAACGAAGAGAAGCAGGCGTATGACTTCGGCTTCTCTGCTACCAAGAGCGAATTCCAGCCGGGCAACCTGGGCCAGGACGGTATCCGCTAAGCTGTAACCCGAGGCCGCATCCTCGAAAAAACGCCCCGACTGGTTCGGGGCGTTTTTTTTGCGTCGTGATTTTGTAGCCATTTGTAGCAACAACTTCATATGTACGCCGTTTAAGGCTAGGCTGCGGACATCTGCTACGCCGCCAACAGCCATTCAAACAAGAGCCGGCCATGACTGATCTGTCCCCACTTCCGGGCCCTGCAAGCGTTGCCGTCGCGGCACTGGACGGACGTTTTTTCCGTCCTCCGCTGCCTGACGGATACGTATTGCGGCCACGACTTTGCGAGCGCCTGCAAGCCGGGCTCGGTGGACGTCTGTTGCTGGTCTGTGCTCCGGCCGGGTTTGGCAAAAGCTCGCTGGCCGTGGAGTTCTGTCAGAGTCTGCCGGCGCATTGGCAAAGTCTGTGGCTGGGTTTGAGCGCCCGGGACAGCGACCCGGGACGATTTCTCGAACGCTTGCTCGAAGGCCTGCAGGACTATTTCCCGGAACTCGGCAGCCGTGCACTCGGCCTGTTGAAAATGCGCCAGCGTCATCAGCCATTCGCCTTCGAAGAATGGCTCGACGGCCTGCTCGATGAGCTGGCACTGCACCTGCAACCGACCTCGCCGCTGTTACTGGTGCTGGACGATTACCACCTCGCCCAAGGGCCGGTACTCGACCGTTGCCTGCAATTTTTCCTCAATCATTTGCCCGATGGCTTGCTGGTCATGGTCACCAGTCGTCAGCGGCCGGACTGGCATCTCGCCCGACTGCGGCTGTCGCGACAGTTGCTGGAACTCCATGAGCAGGATCTGCGCCTGACCCACGACGAAGCCCTGGCGTTGCTCGACCGGCACAGCAGCTCGCTTCGCGGTGAAGCCCTGGAAAACCTGATCCAGCGCAGCGAAGGCTGGGTCGCCGGGCTGCGCTTCTGGTTGCTGGCCGTGTCCGAGGCCGGGAATGACGCAGCGTTGCCGCAGGCCTTGAACGGCGGGGAAGGACTGATCCGCGAATACCTGCTGGAAGAAGTCATCGACTGTCTGCCGGCCGAAGTGCAGGCGTTTCTCTACGACACCGCGCCGCAGGAACGCTTTTGCAGTGAGCTATGCAACGCGGTCCGTGAAGCCCACGACAGTGCCGAGATTCTGCGCTTCCTGCTGGCGCATCAGGTGTTTCTGGTGCCGCTGGATGAGCACGGGCACTGGTATCGCTATCACCATCTGTTTTCCGACCTGTTGCGCAGTCGACCGATTACCCGGGCGATCGTGCCTGTCGCGACGCTGCACTTGCGCGCCTGTCGCTGGTTCAATGCCCAGGGGTTGCTGGACGAAGCTGTCGAGCAGGCGTTGCGGGCAGGGCATCTGGACGTGGCGGCGAGTCTGGTGCAGAACCTGTCCGAGGAACAGCTGCTCGCCGAGCAGAATGTCGGCATGTTGCTGCGCTGGAAAATGGACTTGCCTGACAGTCTGCTGATCAGCACACCACGCCTGATCGTGTTGTACAGCTGGGCGCTGGGCTTGGCGTGTCAACTCGACGCGGCCGAAGAGCTCGCCAGTCACCTGAGCCGGTTTCTGCCGGCGCCGTCGGCCACTGCGCAGAAGTCCATGCTTGCCCAATGGCTGGCGCTCAAGGGCATCATCGCCCGAGGACGGGGGCATCGCGAGCAGACCATCGAGTATTGCAGCGAAGCACTGGAAAGCCTGCCGGCCAAACGCTATGGCCAGCGTCTGATGTGCCTGTCGACGTTGTCCAATCTGGCGATTGCCGATGGCGATCTGTGGCGCGCGCGAGGTTTGAACCGCGAATCCCTGGAGCTGGCGCAACGGGTTGGCAATCCGTTGTTCGAGGCACTGGCTCACTATGACCGCGCCCGGGTTCTACAGGCGCGGGGGGAAATAGTGCGCTCGCTCGATGAAGTGCATCAGGGCCTCGAGCGTCTGCGCGGATTGTCAGCGCAGCGCTTGTATGCCGTGCGTGCACGATTGACGCTGTATGAGGGATTTCTGTTGGCCATGCGCTTGCAACCAGAGGCGGCGCGCGCGCGATTGCAGGCCGGCCTCAGTGAAGCGCGGGCCTGTCGTGATATCAGTGTGCTGATCGGTCATTGCGTTATCGCCCGACTTGACGGCAGCAGCGGCGACTACGCCAGGGCTTTCGCCGAACTGGCAGAAGCCGAGCGTTTGATGCACATCTGGGATGTGCCACCGATCTACTATCTGGCGATGATTACTCTGGTCAAATGCGAGTTGTGGCTGGCGCAGGGGCGCATTGATCTGGCCGAGGCCTGGCTGGCGCGACTGGGGCAGACCTACACCGGCGAGCGCGCCGCGGCACCACCGGAGTTTCATCCGCAGTTGCCGTTGCATGTCGAGTTGCAGCAGGCGCTGCTGGATGTCATTCAGGGGCAACCGATGCGGGCCGAAGGGCGCTTGAACATGTTGCTGGAAAACGGCCAGCAAACCGGGCGTCAGTTGTTGAGCGTGATGGCGCTGACGCAGAAGGTGGCGTTGCTGCTGGCCGGTGGCCGCGAACCCGAGGCTCGCAAGGCTTTTGCCCAGACGCTGGAAGCCGCATCAGGTGGGGTGTTGCAGCCCTTTGATGTTCTGGCGCGAGAGCATCCGGACTGGTTGCGCGGCCAATTGACGGCTACGGCGAATCCGACGTGCCAACACTTACTGGACTGCTTTGCACTGTCGACCACCCGTCCGGCCACCGATGTTTCGTCAACAGAGCAACTCAGCACCCGGGAACTGGCAGTGCTGCGGCTTATCGCCCAGGGGTGTTCAAATCAGGAAATCAGCGATCAGTTGTTCATTTCACTGCACACCGTGAAAACCCACGCCAGCCATATCAACAGCAAACTGGGAGTGGAGCGACGAACTCAGGCTGTCGCCCGGGCAAAGGAACTGGGCATGCTGAGTTAACAGCGGCAATCGTCGAACATGAAAACAAAACGCCCCGAACCAGTCGGGGCGTTTTGTTTTCAGTTGAACCGGCCTGCATCACAGGCCGGGTATTTCGGTGAAGACGTCAGGCCACCAGATCGTTGGCGCTGAAGCTGTTGACACCGACCAGCTGGATTTCGAAGTCAGCACCGACGTTGCCGCTGACATTACCCGACAGTACGTGATCGACGAACCGCAGTTGGCCTGCACCCGTGAAGTCACTTGCACCAATGAAGGTGAAACCGTTGAAACCGGCGGACAACAGGTTGGCATCGAAGTGAGTCAGGTCGATTTTATCGCCCTGCAAACTGCTGAAGTCGGTGATGACGTCACGGTTGTTCCCCAACCCCATCTCGTTGACAGCACCGAAGACGAAGGTGTCGGCACCGCCGCCACCAGTCAGCGTGTCCGCGCCTGCACCGCCGTTCAGCACGTTGTTGGAGGCGTTGCCGATCAGGACGTTGTTCTGCGCGTTACCCAGCAGGGTGAAAGCACCAGTGCTGTACACACTGATGTTCTCGACGTTCTGCAGGTTGCTCAGGTTCAGGTCGATCACGTTGTTCTGCGCG